>CAZCRV010000175.1:0-4380 GCA_964501175.1 uncultured Clostridium sp. | reverse complement strand
TTGACAAAAGCAAGCCCTCGTTCACCATCGTCATTCCCCCTCCAAACATCACAGGTCAATTGCACATGGGTCACGCTCTGGACAACACCCTGCAGGACATTCTGATCCGCTACAAGCGCATGGCTGGATTTTGCACGCTGTGGCTGCCCGGTACCGACCACGCGTCGATTGCAACCGAGGCAAAGATCGTGGAGGCAATGCGCAAGGAAGGCATTACCAAGGAAGACCTTGGCAGAGACGGTTTTTTGGAGCGCGCTTGGGCCTGGAAGGAGCAGTACGGTGGCAGAATCATTTCCCAGCTCAAAAAGATGGGCTCCTCCTGCGACTGGTCCCGTGAAAGATTTACCTTGGACGAGGGCTGCTCCGAGGCAGTCAAGACCGTTTTCGTCAAGCTGTACGACAAGGGCTTGATCTACCGCGGCAACCGCATCATCAACTGGTGCCCCAAATGTCTGACCTCTATCTCGGACGCTGAGGTGGAATACGAGGATCAGGCAGGCCATTTCTGGCATATCCGCTACCCCTTCAAGGACGGCAGCGGCTACCTTGAGGTTGCTACCACCCGTCCCGAGACGCTGCTGGGCGACACCGCAGTTGCAGTCAACCCGAGTGACGAGAGATACAAGGACATGGTTGGCAAGATGCTGATCCTGCCTTTGGTTGGCAGAGAGATCCCCGTGATCGCAGACGACTACGTTGAGGCCGATTTCGGTACCGGCTGCGTCAAGATCACCCCCGCGCACGACCCCAACGACTTTGAGGTGGGCCTGCGCCACAACCTGCCCGTGATCAACGTCATGACCGACGACGCAAGGATCACCGAGGACTATCCCGCATACGCAGGCATGGACCGCTTTGTTGCCAGAAAGCAGATCGTCAAGGATCTGGAAGAGGGCGGCTTCTTAATTAAGGTTGACAACTACGCGCACAACGTCGGCACCTGCTACCGTTGCGGCTCTACCATTGAGCCCCGCGTTTCCCTGCAGTGGTTCGTCAAGATGGAGCCTCTTGCAAAGCCCGCGATCGACGCAGTCCGCAACCAGGACATCCGCTTCGTGCCAGAAAGATTTGAAAAGAACTACTTCCACTGGATGGAAAACATCCGCGACTGGTGCATTTCCCGTCAGCTGTGGTGGGGTCACCGCATCCCCGCATTCTACTGCGACGACTGCGGCGAGACCGTTGTTACCAAGGATGCATCTGCTATCTGCCCGGGGTGCGGCAAGGCTATGCGCCAGGATCCCGACACGCTTGACACCTGGTTCTCCTCTGCGCTCTGGCCCTTCTCTACCCTGGGTTGGCCCGAGCAGACCGAGGATCTGAAGTATTTCTATCCCACCAACACGCTGGTCACCGGCTACGATATCATCACCTTCTGGGTTTCCAGAATGATCTTCTCCGCTCTGGCATATACCGATAACGTTCCCTTTGATACCGTTCTGATCCACGGCCTGGTGCGTGACGCACAGGGCAGAAAGATGTCCAAATCGCTGGGCAACGGCATTGATCCGCTGGAAATTATCGACAAATACGGTGCAGACGCGCTGAGATTTGCGCTGGCAACCGGTAACTCTCCCGGAAACGACATGCGCTTCTCGGACGAAAAGATTGAGGCTGCCCGCAACTTTGCAAACAAGCTGTGGAATGCATCGCGCTTTGTTCGTATGAATCTGACCATCGATCAGGTTGCTCTGCCTGCAGAATCCGAGCTTGCCACCGAGGACAAGTGGATCCTTTCCGAGCTGCACAAGACGGTTGAGAGCGTTCGCGCAAACCTTGACAAGTACGAGCTGGGCATTGCGCTCTCCTCTCTCTACGATTTCATTTGGGATATCTTCTGCGACTGGTATATCGAGCTTGCAAAGACCAGACTTTCCGATAAGGAAAGCGCGGGCAATACCGTTTGCCAGAACGTCATCGCTTACGTGCTGATCGAAACGCTTAAGCTGCTGCATCCCTTCATGCCCTTTATCACCGAGGAGATCTATCAGTCTCTGCCTCACGATGACGAGAGCATCATGATCGCCGAGTACCCCGATGCCGACAAGGTTCCCTGCTTCGCAGCAGAATCCGAGGATATGGCGCGCGTCATCGACGCCATCCGCGCCATCCGTACCCGCCGCGCAGAGATGAACGTAGCACCCTCCCGTAAGGCCAAGGTTTACATTGCAACCAAGTACGACGCTTGCTTCAAGGCAGCCGCAGGCTTCTTTGCAAGACTTGCATCCGCATCCGAGGTCATCGTAGCAGACGCGTTTGACGCTGCTTTGGTTTCGGGCGACAATGCCGTTCAGATCATCACCAACTCTGCAGCGATCTTCCTGCCCATGGCCGACATCATCGACTTTGAAAAGGAAAAGGCAAGACTTGCCGCAGAGCAGAAAAAGCTGGAGGACGAGATCGCGCGCATCGAAAAGAAGCTCTCCAACCAGGGCTTTGTGCAGAAGGCTCCCGCCGCCGTTGTGGAGGGCGAGAAGGCCAAGATGGAAAAGTACCGCGAAAACCTCGCAGGCGTGACCGCTGCTCTTGCTAAGTTGGGCTAATTCCCGATAAAAAATTGCATATACGAACAAAACCCGCGCCACCGGCGCGGGTTTTGCTTTATATTTACTTGTTCTTAGGGGACGTAGTTGTAATAGATGGTGGCGTAGCCCAAAGCATCATTATCAACACCGATCTCGATCTCTGCCCATGCCTCTTCCGAGCCTGTATAATAAACATCAGTCAGATTCCAACAGATCCAAAATGCGCCGTAGTCTATGCTGGTCAAGCTATCGGGAAGAACGATACTTGTCAAACTGCTGCACTCAGAGAATACCATTTCTCCAACCCTGGTCAAATTGTTTGAGAGTTTCACTTCCTTCAAATTATAACAACCAGCAAATGCGTAATCGTGAATTTCGGTCACACTGTCTGGAATTGTGACGCTAACCAAAGTGGTTTGGGCAAAAACTCCTTGATCAATGCTCGTGACTACATCTCCATCGGGGGATATTTCCGGAATGACAACGATACCGTCCTTGTCAGCCAGCGGAGAATAGGAAACGACAGCACAGGTGCCGTCTCCGTTTGACGAGAAGTACACCTCGGTAGTAATATCCTCAACTGTCTCGTCAACGTCCGGCTCGGCAGTATTTTCTTCCATGGTATCGTCATTCCCCGTATCGGGTACAGGCGCGGAGGAATTATAGTGGAGAGCAGCTTCATCAGGAACCATGTCACCGGTATAATGATCCTCATAATAGTATGTATGAACGATTGCATCCCATTGATCTTCAGTACCGGTGAAATAGATATCGGTCAAAGAGTCACAACCAAAGAAAACATCCCACCCCATACTCTTAAGGCTAGCGGGAATTGTAATATACGCAAGATTTTCGCAATTCCGAAATACTTCTACTGCAAGGTTTTCCACGCCATACGGAATATTAATGCTCGTCAAACCGATACAACCACTAAAAGCTCCCATATAAATGTTTTTCACATCACTCGGAATCTCACTCGTTTGACATCCAAGGATCATCCATTTTCTTTCTTTTTCAATCAAGCAATTTCCTTCGCTGTAATACACAGGGTTATTTTCGCTTACGCTGATACTGGTTAATCCCGAACAATCAGAAAAGGCATAAGGGCCAATTTCTGTCACTCCGGCAGAAATGGTGATACTCTTCAAACCGGTACATCCGTCAAAGGCAGACTGACCAATAGCTGTTACACTATCCGGAATGGTCACACTCGTAATATCAGTATTTCCACGAAATGCATAGTCTTCAATACCGGTCACAAGGTCACCCGAGGGTGCCTTTTCAGGAATCACAATATCCGTGCCAGTCCATGAGCCTATCCCTTTTACACGGCAGGTACCATCCGACCAATATGCATACTCCAAGCTCTCTGCAGGTTCTGTTTCTTGTTCAACGCTTTGCGTTTCTTCAGGCTGACTACCGAAATCGCACGCTGTGAACATGGTCGATATCGTAAGTATCAACGCCATCAATAAAAATAAGCTTTTTTTCATTGTCATTCTCCTTTTCTGCTTACCACATAATTCGCATTATGTGGTATACTATCCCGACAAAAAAATAAAACCTCTGCCGGTTTTAAGCGCAGAAAAGAACCAATGAAATGCTTTTTTTGAAAAGCATCTTCCATTGGTCGGTTTGTCGTGCAATTTTATGTTATTGTCAGTCCATTTTCATGTTTTTATATTGACAAATTTGTTTTTTTAGCGTATAATAGGTTATGTAATCAAATAATTTCACCACATAATGCGAATTATGTGGTTATTTTTTTGCCCAGATTTCGGCTAACATCGCACAAGGCCGAGGCGGTTGATCTGCTTGCGGTGGACGTCGCCGCTTTCCATGGTGTAGATGCGCG
>CAZCRV010000174.1:0-4437 GCA_964501175.1 uncultured Clostridium sp. | reverse complement strand
CAAAAACGAGTTTGGCAAGTGGGAGAGCGTGCCATACTATACCATTGAGGACAATCTGCCTTACGGTCACGGCGAGAAGTCGGTCTACATCGTGTCCGGCTACATGAAGCTGACCCGCGACGAGGCGTTTGCCATCCGTTATCACATGGGTTTTTCGGGCACCGAGGACCCCGGTAATGTAGGCAAGGCGCTTGAAATGTTCCCCCTTGCATACGCCCTTTGCATGGCTGATATGGAGGCTGCGTACTTCATGGAGGGAAGTCCTGCGAAGAATTAAGAATTCGGAATTAGGAATTAGGAATTAGGAATTAAGAATAAATGATCATAAAAAGGAGAATTGCCATGTCTGAAAAGAGCTATCCGACCCCTCATATAAACGCAAAGCCTGAGGATTTCGCAAAGACCGTGCTGATGCCCGGTGACCCCAAGAGAAGCGAATTTATCGCAAAGACCTTCCTTGAAAGCCCCATACTGGTCAACGACGTGCGCGGCGTACACGGTTATACAGGCACGTATAAGGGTACTCCCGTATCTGTCATGGCCAGCGGCATGGGTATGCCCTCGATCGGCATTTACTCTTACGAGCTGTTCAATTTCTTTGACGTGGATAACATCATTCGCGTCGGCTCTGCAGGCTCTATGCAGCCCAATATCCACATCCGTGACGTGGTATTCGGCCAGGGCGCGTGCACAAATGGCAACTTTGCCGATCAGTATCATCTGCCCGGTAATATCGCGCCGATTGCGGACTATACGCTGCTCAAGACTGCCATCGAGCAGGCTGAGAAGTTGGGGGTTCGCTATCACGTTGGCAACCTGCTCTCGTCCGATGTTTTCTACAACGACGACCCCGCAGACGGCCTGAAGTGGGCCAAGATGGGCGTCATGGCCGTGGAAATGGAGGCAGCTGCGCTGTACCTCAACGCAGCCCGCGCAGGCAAGAGAGGTCTTGCGCTTTGCACCATTTCGGACAGCCTTGTCACGCACGAGCTGACCACCGCAGAGGAGCGACAGAATTCCTTTACCCAGATGATGGAAATTGCGCTGGATACCGCTGTGGAGATGGCGAATTTATGAGTAAGAGAGTATTTTTGATTGTGCTGGACAGCTTCGGTATTGGTCAATGCCCGGACAGCCCCGCGTTTGGTGACGAGGGCGTCAACACCCTGGGTACCGTGTGCAAAACCGACGCCTTGCACGTTCCCAATATGCGGAAATTGGGTCTTGGTAATATCGAGGGCGTGGAGTGCTTGCCAGGTGTGGACGCACCCATGGGCTCTTATGCAAGACTGCGCGAGAAGTCGGCAGGCAAGGATACCACCATCGGCCATTGGGAGCTGACGGGCCTTGTGTCCGAGAGCCCCTTACCCACCTATCCCGAGGGCTTTCCCGAGGAGATCCTCACACCCTTCAAGGCTGCCACGGGCAGGGGAGTGCTGTGCAATAAGCCCTATTCGGGCACCGACGTCATTCGCGACTATGGCAGGGAGCACCTTGTCACGGGTGACTTGATCGTGTATACCTCTGCTGACAGCGTGTTCCAGATCGCGGCGCACCAGAGCATCGTGCCCCTCCCGCAGCTTTACGAATACTGCGAGATCGCAAGAAGCCTGCTTGTCGGCAAGCACGGCGTCGGCCGTGTAATCGCGCGCCCGTTTGAAGGGGAATACCCGAATTTCGTGCGCTCGAGCGGCAGACACGACTATTCGCTCGTGCCCCCCAAGGCGACATTGCTGGATCGCATGAAGGACGCGGGATACGACGTGCTGGCGGTCGGCAAGATCAAGGACATTTTTGCGGGCAGCGGTATTACCGAGTCGTATTATACGCCGAACAACAGCGCAGGCATGGAAAAGACGCTGGAGCTGCAGGGCAAGGACTTTGAGGGCCTTTGCTTTGTCAATCTGGTGGACTTTGACATGGTGTACGGTCACCGCCGCGACGCGGTAGGATACGCCAAGGCATTGACTGCGTTTGACGAATTTTTGAATACCTTTATTCCCGGCATGAGAGAGGACGACCTCTTAATGATCACGGCCGACCACGGCTGCGACCCGGGCTATACCAAGACCACCGACCACACAAGAGAATACGTGCCGCTGCTGATGTATAAGAAGGGCATGGAGAGCAAGGATTTTGGTACGGTTTACGGCTTTGACGCAGTTGCCGCTACCATTGCTGCCGAGTTTGGCGTGCAAAACGTGAGCGGCACTGTACTTGGAGGTGACTGATATGACACCCGAAAAGCTGATAGAAATGGCAATTGAAGCAAGAAAAGCGGCCTACGCGCCCTATTCGGGTTACCGCGTAGGTGCTGCGCTGCTGACAAAATCGGGCAAGGTGTATTTGGGATGCAATATTGAAAACGCATCCTATACACTCACCGTGTGTGCCGAGCGCGTGGGGGTGTTCAAGGCGGTCAGCGAGGGCGAGAAGGAATTCGAGGCCATCGCGGTGTGCGGCGGCAATCAAGAGGAGATCGAGGGCAGCTTCCCGCCCTGCGGCGTGTGCAGACAGGTGCTGCGCGAGTTTTGCGATCCCGACGCGTTCAAGGTGTACCTGATCGACAAGGGAAGCGCGTACAAAACGGTCACGCTGGCCGAGCTGTTGCCTTACGGCTTTGGACCGGATTTCATGAAGTAAACCCAAACGGACGACCCAAACTTTTGAAAGTTTGGGTCGAGCCTTTTCAAAGGCTCGCAGGGTCTTGGGGCAGCGCCCCAAGTCGCCTCCGCAGAGGCGAAATCTTCCAAAACGCCGTTTTTTTGGTTCTTTTTTTGCGGCTACTTGCTCAAAAAAAGAACGGAGAGAATTCTCTCAACGTCATAATTCAGGGGGTGCCTTTTCGGGTAACCCCTGTTTTGAAAAATCAACGATTTTTGGTATTTTTCAAAAATCACGCAAAAAATCAAAGAAAAAATCGACATATACGTATGAAGGCGCCATCAAAGAAACACAAAGGAGGGGTGATCAATGAAATATACGCAAGAGGGTAAGCTTGCCGACGGGCAGATCGTAGAGCTGTACTGGGCAAGAGACGAGCGTGCGATCGAGTACACGGCGGATAAATACGAAAAGCTTCTTTTGCATATTGCCCATAATATTCTGGATGATCATGAGGATTGCGAGGAATGCCTGAACGATACCTATCTTGGCATCTGGAACGCCATCCCGCCTCAAAGGCCTGCTGTGTTTCCTGCGTTTATCACGAAGATCATGCGCAATATCGCGACGGATCGCTATAAGCACCACATGCGCAGCAAGCGCGTGCCGAGCGCGCTGACAGTATCCTTGGAGGAGATAGGCGATACGTTTTCCACAGGGGATACCGTGGATGCTGAGCAAGGTGCTCGCGAGCTTGGCGGCTTGATCAACGGCTATCTTGAAACCTTGAACGACAGGCAGCGGTATATCTTTATCGGTCGCTACTACATGGGCGATACGCTGGAGACGATTGCAGCCGAGCTGCATGTCAACGCCTCTACCGTACACAGGGAAGAGGGCAGGATCAGGCAGGGCTTGAAAGAATATTTGGAAAGGAACGGTGTATATGTCTGAACAGTTTTTGATTATGGATGCGATCGGTCAAATTGACGACGCATATCTGGAACAGTATTTTGTCATGAAGCAAGCACTTGCACAAAAGGCGCAAAGGGGAAAGCGAGTAAGAACGTGGATCGCGCTGAGTGCTGCGTGCCTTGCCTTGGCGGTTGCCCTGATCATTGGTGCGGCTTTGAACGGGCGTTTTGATCAGCCCGTGTACTCGGAAAATGGCAAACTCGACATCTCGTCCTTGCCCGGGGCGCAGGTGGTGCAGGAAGTACCGGAGCTTTCGTCGGGGATAAACGCGGATATTTTGACCGATGAACAGTTTGTTGATCATTTGAAAAACAGCGACAGACTGGTCGTATACGGAACGTCGCAAAAGCTGCAAACGGTAAAAATCGAAGAATTTGGACCGTATTCATGGTACATTACCACGTTTGAGATCTGCGTAATTGAGGAGATTCTCAATGGCAGCGGCATGCAAACGATCACGGCAGTTGCTTCCGTTCGCTATTATAAAGACATGCCGGAATACATTTGCGGTCTGTCAAGCAATTTTGAAATTTCAGAGCAAGCAACGGGACTCTTTGTTTTGAGCCCAAATACCGATCTGACTTGGCAGGTTTCCGGCATGAATCTGAACGTTGCCGACTTGGCAGATTACCGTGCCTCAAGTCAGTATGAATGCGATGGAGAAAGCTTTAATTATTTTGGCGGACGCATTGATCTGGATGAGTTGAGAGAGAATTGAGCGAAGTGAGGCGATTTTTGCTGCTTGCACAAAAAAGAACGGAGAGAATTTGCTCAATATAACCCAAAACAAATTAAGGGAGAAAACCCAACTTGTGGTTTTCTCCCCCTTTTTTTTGTTTATGTGAGAAAACCGTTTCC
>CAZCRV010000173.1:0-4667 GCA_964501175.1 uncultured Clostridium sp. | reverse complement strand
TCCATCTGCCGTTGCAATCGGGTAGTGATAAGATTCTCAAGGCCATGAACCGCCATTACGACAAGGCGAGATACCTTGAGATCGTGCGCTACATCCGCAAAAAGATGCCCGATGCGGCACTCTCCTCGGATATCATCGTGGGCTTCCCGGGTGAGACCGAGGAGGACTTTGAGGACACCATGGATATTTTGCGCGAGGTGCGCTTTGACATGCTGTTCTCGTTTATCTACTCGCCCCGAAAGGGCACACCCGCCGCCGAGATGGAGCAGGTCGATCCCGCCGCTACCGGCAAGAGATTTGACCGCCTGCTGGCACTCCAGCACGATATCGCGCTGGAAAAGAATCAGCCCCTGCTTGGCAAGACCGTGCGCGTGCTGTGCGATGGGCCGAGTAAGAATAACCCCGAGATCTGTTCAGGCCGCGAGGAAGGGAACAAGATCGTGTTCTTCCACGCTACCGAGGCGGATATCGGCCAATTTGTCAGCGTCAGGATCGACCGCACCGACGCATTTGCCCTTTGGGGCGAATGCATCAACGAATGTTGATGCAATGAAATATTCCGCCCCCCGGGCGAAATGTGAAATTTTTGTTTGCGCAAAAGTGAAATTCGCACAGAGTGCGAGTGAAATATTCCGCCAAGGGCGGAATGTGAAGGTGGAAATTTGCTAAAGGCAAATTTCAATTCTGATCATAATTAGAAATAAAAATGGAAAGGGGATAAAAATCATGGAAATTTTTGAACTGGCAGCACAGCTTGGTAAGGTGCTTAAGGAAGATGAAAGACTGGTACGCATGGCAAAGGCCAAGGAGGCGTACGAAAACGATATGGATCTGCGCACGCTGATGCGCGAATATCAGGTGCAGCAGCTGGCGCTGGAAAAGACTGCGGGTCAGAAGGACGTTGAGGCAAGATTTTTGGAGATGATCCAGAACCGCATCAACGAGCTGTACGATCAGATCGTGGCGCATCCCGTGTACGTGGAGCTGGAGGCTGCACAGAATGCGGTCAACGAGCTGATGAACGCGGTCAACAACACCATCATGTTTGAAATTACGGGCGAGGTTCCCTCGTCCTGCACGCACGACTGCTCCACCTGTGGCGGCGGCTGCGGACACTAAAATAAAAAATCATTCAGAAGTGAGGATATGACCATGACTCCGATGATGGAGCAATATTTTGAGGTCAAAAATAAATACAAGGATCATCTCTTATTCTACCGCCTGGGTGACTTTTACGAGATGTTTTTTGACGACGCCATCACCGCCTCGCGTGAGCTGGAGCTGACGCTGACGGGCAGAGATTGCGGTGAAGCCGAGCGCGCGCCCATGTGCGGCGTGCCGTTCCATTCGGCCGAGGGGTACATAGCAAGGTTGATCGCCAAGGGCTACAAGGTGGCCATTTGCGAGCAGGTGGAGGATCCCGCCACGGCTAAAGGGCTGGTCAAGCGCGACGTGGTGCGCGTGGTCACACCGGGTACGGTCATTGAGAGCACCATGCTCTCAGAGCAGAAGAATAACTATCTTTGCGCCATTTACGTGGGCGAATACGCCATTGGTGTGTGCTTTGCCGACGTTTCCACGGCGCAGATCTGCGCGACGTCTTTTGACGGCGAGCAGGCCGAGACCAGACTTTGCAATGAGCTTGCCACCTACGCGCCCCGCGAGGTGATCGCAAACCTTTCTCGCAAAGCGTTCCCCGAGACGGCTGCGTTTATCACCGATCGCCTGGGCGCCATGCTTGACGACAATCAGCCGGGCAGATTTGAATATGCGGACGCCTTGGAGAGGGTCAAGGAGAGATTTAGCGAGAGCGTCAAGACCCGCGATGCTTCTGACAAGCCGTTGATCTGCGCGGTTGGCGCGTTGATCGACTACATTTACGAAACGCAAAAGACCGACAGCCCGTACTTAAAGGAGCTGCAGGTATATTCGGACGGCCAGTATCTTGAGATGGACGCCAACACGCGCCGCAACTTGGAGCTGACAGAAACCATGCGACAGAAGGAAAAGAAGGGTTCTTTGCTTTGGGTTTTGGACAAGACCAAGACCTCGCCCGGTGCGCGACTTTTGCGCAGCTGGGTAGAGCATCCGTTGCTCTCGGTGGGTGCGATCTCGCGCCGTCAGAGCGCGGTGGACGAGTTCTTTGGCAATTTTATGCTGCGTGAGGAGCTCTCCGAGCTGCTCTCGGGCGTTTTGGATATGGAAAGACTCATGACGCGCATCGTGTACGGCACGGCAAACGCAAAGGATCTGCGTGCCGTGGCAAACACCGCATCGGTGCTGCCCGAGGTCAAAAAGCTTTTACAGGGCTGCAAGAGCGAGGAGCTTTGCGGCATTTATCGCGAGCTGGATCTCTTGGAGGATATTTGCGGCAAGATCAACGCGAGTCTTTGCGAGGAGCCGCCCTTCTCGGTTCGTGACGGCGGTATGATCGCCGAAGGCTACAGCGCCGAGGTGGACGAGCTGCGCTCGATCATGCGCGACGGCAAGAACTGGGTCGAGCAGACGGCTGCTGCCGAGCGCGAGCGCACCGGCATCAAGACGCTTAAGGTCGGATATAACAAGGTGTTCGGCTACTATATCGAGGTCAGTAAGTCGTTTGTCGATCAGGTGCCCGCGCACTATATCCGCAAGCAGACCTTGGTAAACGGTGAGCGTTACATTACCGACGAGCTCAAGGAAATGGAAGCCAAGATCCTTGGCGCGGGCGACCGTGTCTGCGCCTTGGAATACGAGCTGTTCCAGGAAATCCGCGCCTATGTGGCGCAAAACAGCGAGAGAGTGCAGAAAACCGCTGCGCTGCTTGCCAAAACCGACGTGTATCTTTCGCTTGCCACTGTGGCCGCGCGCAACAAGTACGTGCGCCCCGAGGTGGATACGAGCGACGTCATAGAGATCAAGGACGGCCGCCATCCCGTGGTCGAGCAGTTTGTCAAGGATACGTATTTCGTGCCCAACGACGCCATGCTTGACACCAAAAACAATCGTCTGATGCTGATCACCGGCCCCAACATGGCAGGCAAATCCACCTATATGCGCCAGGTTGCACTGATTACGCTGATGGCGCAGATCGGCAGCTTTGTGCCCGCAAACGAGGCCAGAATCGGAATTGTGGACAAGATCTTTACCCGCGTGGGCGCGTCGGACGACCTGGCTTCGGGGCAGTCCACCTTTATGCTGGAGATGACCGAGGTGGCCTACATTCTGCAAAACGCAACGCAGAAGAGTCTGATCATTTACGACGAGGTTGGCCGCGGTACCTCTACATTTGACGGCATGAGTATTGCGCGTGCCATCGTGGAGTATACCCACAGCCGCCGCATCGGCGCAAAAACGCTTTTCGCCACGCATTACCACGAGCTGACCGTCATGGAGCAGGAATTCGAGGGCGTGGTCAACTATAACATCGCCGCCAAAAAGCGCGGCGACAGCATTACTTTCCTTCGTAAGATCGTACGCGGTTCGACCGACGACAGCTACGGCATTGAGGTTGCCAAGCTGGCAGGATTGCCGAACGACGTGATCAAGCGCGCCAAGCAGGTGCTGCTCTCGGTGGAACAGACCGCGCGTGCGCTGAGCACCGCGGAGCCTGCACGCGAAGAAAAGAGCGACGAGATCACCATCGAGGATCAGATCAACGAGCAGGTGATCGAGCAGCTCAAAAACGTGGATATCAACACGCTCTCGCCATACGAATGCATGACGCTGCTGTTTGATATCAAAAAAAGACTGATTTAATCAATTTGGAGTATATATGGGTAAGATCAACGTGCTTTCCTTTGAGGTCGCCAATCTGATCGCTGCCGGTGAGGTGGTGGATAGACCCGCGTCGGCCATCAAGGAAATGATGGAAAATGCAATAGACGCAGGGGCGTCACGCATCACTGTGGAAATTCAGAACGGCGGCGTGACCTTTATGCGCGTGTCCGACAACGGGCACGGCATGCTGCCCGAGGATCTGCCCATGGCCATCAGACGCCACGCCACCAGTAAGATCAGCGAGCCCGAGGATCTGGACGGCATTGCAACGCTGGGCTTCCGCGGTGAAGCCTTGGCGGCCATTGCAGCGGTCTCACGTCTGCGCATTCTGTCAAAGACCCCCGATGCGGCGCTTGGCGCACAGATGGACGTCAATTGCGGTGAGATCGTGGACATTACCGAGCGCGGCTGCGCGGTGGGTACTACCGTGATCGCCGAGGATCTGTTTGCCAACGTGCCCGCGCGCCGCAAATTCTTAAAGCGCGACGTCACCGAGGCCATGGCCGTGAGCGCCAACGTCGAGAAGATCGCGCTCTCGCACCCCGAGATCGCGTTTCGCTTGATCGTGGACGGCAACGTTAAGCTGGAAACGGTGGGCGACGGCAGCCTTAGAAGCGCTGTGTGGTCGGTGTTCGGCAAGGACTTTGCCTCTCGGCTGATCGAGGTCAAGGGGGACTTCGACGGCATTACGGTCAAGGGATACATCGGCCGTCCCGACAACGTCCGCCCTAACCGCAACTATCAGAATTTCTTTATCAATTCGCGCTATATCAAGAGCAAAACGGCCAGCGCGGCGCTGGAGCAGGCGTTTACGTCGTATTGTGCACCCGAAAAATTCCCGTGCTGCGTGCTGTTTATCGAGCTTAACCCCGCGCGCGTGGACGTCAACGTGCATCCCGCAAAGTTAG
>CAZCRV010000172.1:0-4672 GCA_964501175.1 uncultured Clostridium sp. | reverse complement strand
GCGCGAAGCCCTCGTCGCCTCCGCAGAGGCGAAATCCTTAAAACGCCGTTTTTGGTTCTTTTTGCGGCTACTCCGTCAAAAAGAACGGAAACGGTTTTCTCACATAAAAAGAGGAGGTTTCCTTTGTCAAGGGAACCTCCTCTTTTTTTGATAATTGACTCACGAAAGTATTTTAGTGTCCGGAATTTATTCTGTCATCGCACCCTCCACCGCCTTGACCAATTCGTCATGCGTCATGGAGGTGGTGATCTTTGCTGCCACAATGCCCTCGGCATCCACGATCACGGTCATAGGATACGTGCCCTTGCCGCCAAGCTCGGCGTAGTAAGCCTCGCCCGCGTCCAGCGCAAATATTATCTTCGAATCCGCGTAATGCTGCGCGATATATGCAGATGCCATGTCTTTTTGGTAGTCGGTATGCACCGCAAGCACGGTGACTTGCCCCTCATATTCGCTTGCCACCGCGTCAAAATGCGGAAGCTCCTCGATGCAGGGGCCGCACCACGTGCCCCAGAAGTTGATCACGGTCACTTTGCCGCGGTTTTGCTCAAGCGCAAAGGTCTCGTCAAGCAGGCCCGATTCGTCCAGGGTCTGCAGCTCGGTGCTAAAGCAGACTGTGCCGGGCTCGTTGCCAACGACCGCAGCCGGCTTGTCGATGAAATTGAAGTAAACCAGCGAGCCCAGCAGTACCGCGGTCATGAGCACGCCTGCCACGATTTTAAGCACGCGGCGACGCTTGGCGTATTTCTTTTGCACCTGCTCGGGTGCGGGTTTTCCGTCAATTTCGTTGGGGGGCAGCACGAATTTGGAGCCGCTCCAGCGGATCGCGCCAGTCGGGCAGGACGAGACGCACTCGCCGCAGCTGATGCACTCGGTGTCTCCTGCGTGGCGAATGTCCATTTTGCATTTTGCTTGGCACATGCCGCAATCGGTGCATTTGGGCTTGTCCAGCTTGATGCCCACAAGCGCAACCTTGTTGAAAAGGCCGTAAATTGCGCCCAGCGGGCACAGAAAACGGCAGAAAAAGCGATACATGAAAATGCATCCGACCGTCATGGCGATCAAAAGCGCGAATTTCCAGGTAAACAGCGGCCCCAGCATGGGCAAAAGGTCGTTGTTTGCGCCATTCAAGAGCAGCCCGAGCGCGCCTTCCAGCGTTCCTGCGGGGCAAATATACTTGCAAAATGCGGGCAGAGGAAAGTCACGAAATGCATAAATTAAGGGCAAAATGATTGTGAAAAGTGCCAAAATTACGTATTTGAAGTAAGAAAGTACGCGCGTGACGGAACTTTTTTTGATTTTTGGCGTCTTTATTTTATGGAGCAAGTCCTGAATCAGGCCAAACGGGCATAAAAATCCGCAGATCCAGCGGCCGAACAGCACGCCGTACAAAAGAATGATACCGAAAACGTAATAGGGCACGCGCGCGTTTGAGGATGCAAGCGCGTTTTGCAATGCGCCCAAGGGGCAAGCACCCGCAGCTCCCGGGCAGGAATAGCAGTTGAGCCCGGGGGTGCACACGTTTTTCAAGGGGCCTTGATATATCTGACCGGTCACGAATCCCTTGAGGTTGGCGTTGGTCAGAAGGGCGGCGTAAAGCTGGATCAGCCTGCGCTTGGTGGGAATGAGCGAGGAGAGCTTGTTCCCGAGTTTGGAGAATATGTTTTTTATCTTCATGGCCTTACCCCAATCCGATGCACTCGGTGCAGATCTTGATGGCTTTTTGCAAAACGTCATGCATGCCGCCGTTGAAAATGCCGAAGACGATCATGAGCACGGCCGCTGCGATCAGCGCGGCGCGCACGACAATAATTGCGTATTGAGGCAGGCCACGTTGCGCCTTTCCAATCGGTCGCTTAGGTGCTGCGGGAGCGGGCAGGTGCATGATGGATTTGGCGTAGAGAACGGCGCGCTCGCAGCTGAAGTCGGCAAGAAGCTTGACCGCGCAGCAGTACGTGATCGCAACTGCGCCAAAGCAGAGCGTGGGGATCACGAATGCGAGCACCTGGTTGTTCAGCGACGCGTCTGCAAGCGTGAATTGATCAAAATTATATAGATAAAATAAGGGATAAAACGCGCAAAGCAGGCAGACTGCGACCGCGGAGATGCGCATGGATCTGACGTAAAGTGCTTGCTTGGTAAGGGGCAAGAGCAGCTCGTCCGCGTATTGCATGCGCGAGAGCCTTGCCTTGATTTGGGCAAGGCGCAGCTCGGGGAAAATCAACCCCTTCTGTTTGGTAATCGGCGCTGGAAACAGCACGTGCCACAGCCCGGTGGCTATGGTGAAGAATACAAATAAAAAGACAAAAATTGCGACTCTTGACCACGCTTCTTGCACGCTTTCGGGCGTGAAAGCATGCTCACCGCTGCGGCTGATCTGCACGCAGGAGATCACCAGGGCCAAGGCGCAGACCAAACACAGCACCGAGAGGGTTATCCCCATGATGCGGCGCACGGTCCAATTCGTTTTATCTGACATCGGAAAAACCTCGATTCAAAAGCTTTATGGATACCTTCGTATACATTATAGCAAAGAAAACTCGCCCCGTCAAGACGCAAGAAATTCCCGTCGCATAATTCACAAAAAGGGGAGCGTGCATTTGTCCACCCTGCCAAAAATCTTCCCCCGCGTGCGCACTTTATTGACTTGAAGTGCGACCTGTGATATAATATCACTATCTATAATCAATTATTGAAGAAATTTTCCGAAAGGAATTGAAAAATATGACAATTTGCAGAAAATGCGGTACAAGCAATAAGGATTCTCAAAAGTTCTGTTCCTTTTGCCATGAGCTTTTGATCGCCGATGCCGCCGAGCTTGAAAAAATCGAGGCGGCCAACGCGAAAAAACAGAAAAAGGCAGAGAAAAAAATAAAATTCAAGCTGTTCAGATGGAAATTTGCACCGCTTTTGCTTATTCCCATCCTGCTGTTTGACCTGATCGACCTGCTGCTTTGCATCGACCTTTTGTTCTTGGGCGTCGGTCAGTTCCTGGGAGAGGTTGTGGGAAATATTGCCTCGAATTTGTTTGGATATACCACCGAAATGTTCGGCAATCTGGTCTATACGGATCAGCTTGTCGTGTTTGTCGTGCGCGGCTTGGAGATTGCGGGTGCAGCCGCCCTTCTTTTACTCGCGTGCGCGCTCAGTGCGCTTATGATCGTATACATGATCAAGTGGGCAAAGTATAAGAAGAACCCTACTGCATTCGTGCAGTCTGATGGCACGAATGCCGCGGAAGTGAGCAAGGAACCCGCGATGGAGAGCACCGTGGTGGCGTTTGATATGGGCCGGGAGTCTGTGTCTTACGCACAGCTTGAGACTGTCGCTAAGAATTGCACGGAAGAAGCCATGCCCGAACCCTTGTTTGAGCTTTCTACCAAGGGATTGTACGAGTCTGTGCGTCCCTATCTGTGGGAGTATGACGACCAAAGCGTGCGCCGCATTCTCTCGGCCATGTCCTGCTCGCGTCTGCTGGTTTGCAGTGCAGGGGCTGTGGATAGCGCAGGCGTGTTTGATAGCCTTGCGCGTGCCCTGGGCGTCAAGGCCGAGCTGCACGTTTGCGAGGGTCTGACCGATGAGAACGGTACCGAGAGCGTAGCGCAGCTGCTTTTGCATAAAACACAGCCCGTGGAGGGTCAGCCCGAGCAATACGAGCATACCGCATTTGCAAAAGCCCTGTATGCCGCGTGCTTTGCGCCTAAGAATCTGTTTTTGGCGGGCATCCGCGGCCTTGGCGCGGCCGAGCTTAGCGGCGTATTTGCTCCTATGCAGGAATATTTCAAGCTGCCCGACTCGGGTGTGGAGCTGTATCTCGGTCGTCCTGCCTCTATGGCGTTGCCCGAGGGCATTTCGGGCGGGCTGATGACGCTCTCGCCCAACGTATGGATGCTGAGCATTCTGCCCGATGATAATCACGCGCTGAATCTTGGCGGTACCCTTGCACAGCATTGCACCGTCATTTATCTGCGCAATTCGCAGAACGTGTACCCACCCGAGGATCTTGACGGAAAGGAGCGTGCGCTGCCTTCTGTTTCCGCTTGGGAAACCGCCGTTGCGGCAGCCGAGCAGGAATATTACCTGTCCGAGGAGCTTTGGGGCGTGATCGACGCAATCGAGGAGCAGATGCAAGAGGAGTGCGGCATGCGCCTTTCCAACCGCACGCTGCGTGCCTTTGAGCGTTATACCGCCGTATTCCTCTCTCTTGGCGGCAAGCAGAAGGACGCGTTTGACAACGGCTTTGCTGCCGTGATCCTGCCCGCATATGCAAAGCAGATCAGTACGCTTTGCCAAAAGGAGGAGGGCGAGACGCTGATATCCTTGCTTTCTCGCATGATCGGCAAGGATCGCTTGCCCGTCACCATGGAGGCGCTTACCTCCATGGGGCTGTGAGCCCTTAGGCGAAAGGAGAGATTGATATGAAATTGCTTTTACAGTTTTTGTGGGAGCTGCTTTCCTCCAGAACCGCGATCGGGCTGTATGCCCTGATCGTGCTTGGGCTGATTATCGGCCTTGTGATCGTAGTTTTGCGCGCGGATTCTGCGCGCGTGCAGGTCACCGCGCCCGGCAAGGATAAGAGCCGCGGTGCAGGGAATGCGGGCAGCACTACCCCCGGCCCCCCCGAGAGAGCGGACGGCGAGAGCAGATTTTTCATGCTGAGCAGGACAGACCG
>CAZCRV010000171.1:0-4682 GCA_964501175.1 uncultured Clostridium sp. | reverse complement strand
CCTCCAGTCCGCCGCGACCCTGGGACTTACCTAAGCATTCCGGGGGGCGCACTTCCATAGTTGCGTTTTCCACGTCTGCGCTGACGTAGTGAGTCTTGATGCCTGCCTTCTTGCAAAGCTCAAAATAGTGAATAGAGGAGATCAGATTTGCCTTGCCGATGCCGTCAATGGTCAGGCCGACGCTGTTCTCGCCCGGATCAAACACACCATCCTTGCCGGTGCAGTCGTCCTTGAACTTGAGCATCACGTTGCCGTTGTCAAGTGCATATACGTCCTTTGTTTTGCCCTTATAAATCAAATTCATAACTTCAAGACTCCTTTTGCGGAATAATTTTACTCTATCATTTTATCACGAAATTGCGCTTTTGTATAGAGTTTTTTTCAATAAATATCAAAAAAACGAGAAAAAATTCTTGTATAATTTTACTTTTGACCTCAACATACCATATGCCGCGGGTGACCCCGGTAAGAAAAATCTTGACAATTATGAAGGGAAGGACTATAATATACAATGAAGTAAGGTTTTCTTATGGAAGAATGGAGGAAAACATGAAAAAAATTATTATATGGGTGTTGGCTACTGTCATGCTGCTGTCCATGCTGGCTGCTTGCGTGGATAGTGATGTCACACAAGAAGAGCAATCCTCTTCGGAAGCGTTCAGCGAGGAGATTGTCACCAGCAACGACCGCGACGATCTGGGCGAGGTTGACCTGGGCGGCCGTGATATTGTTATCATTTCGCGCGTTGAAGGTGTCAACCAAAGTGAGGTTTATGTGGAGGAAATGGACTCCGACCCCATCAACGATGCCGTTTATAACAGAAATCTTGCGCTGGAGGAGCGCTTGAAGTGCAACATTGAGGTCGTGCAGCTGCTGCCCGAGCCGGGTAGTATCGCGGGCGAGGCGGTTGCTGAGGTGTCCAACATGGTCATCGCAGGCGGTACCGATTACAATATCGTTGCAAATGCGTCCTACACCTCTATGACGCTTGCGCTGGAGGGTCGCATGACCGACCTGCGCACCACCTCTTACATTGATTTTGACAAGAATTACTGGTCGCAGGGCTTTAACGATGCGCTTTCCTTCAAGGATTCGCAGTTCTTTGTCACAGGCCCCATGTCGCTTTCTTACTATCGCTATATGTTCGTGACCATGTTCAATAAGCTCCTCTTGGAGAACGAGGGCATGGGCGACGAGCTTTACGAGGTCGTGGAAAACGGTGATTGGACCATTGACTACATGACAAGCATTGCAGAGCGCTTCTATCAGGACCTCAACGGCAGCGGCAGCAGGGATGGCGCTGATTTGTACGGCTTCTGCGCGCGTATCGGCCCGACCAGCTCCATGATGGACGGCTTCTGGGAGGGCTCGGACATCTGCATTCTCAAAAAGGATGCGGACAATACGTACACCTATGAGATCGACCAGGCGCGCGTTTCCGACTCTTTGGACGCAGTGCTCCGCCTGCTCAACAATACAGGCTCGTTTACCGCGACGACCAACGCAGGCGACGGTGACGTGCTGACCAAGTTTGCACAGGACGAGGCTGCGCTGATCACTTACCGTCTGATCGCGGTTGAGGATCCCACCATTCGTAATATGTCCAACGATTACGGCATCCTGCCCATCCCCAAGCTGAACGTGTCGCAGGATTACAAGACCCACGTTCAGGTTGAGGTGATTCTGTACGGCGTACCCTCCACCTGCTACGATCAGATCGACGAGCTGGGTATTTTCCTGGAGGCTTATGCATCCGAGAGCTACAACCGCGTCAAGCCCGCGTACTATGAGGTGGCTTTGACAAGCAAGTACTGCAAGGATCCGCAGTCGGTTGACATGCTGGACCGCGTGGTCAGCAGCGTTGCCATCGACCCTATCAATCTGTTCAGCGTTTCCTTCGCCTTTGGTAGTGCAAACGTTCGCTCTATCCATGCGTCGGGAACCAATACCGTAAGCTCTATGCTCCGCAGAAATGAAACAACGGTCAAGAAGAACGTGAATAAGATCAACAAGTCCTTTGAAGAGGTACTGGATCAGTTGGGCTGATAAAAAAACCTGCCCCGTAGGCGTGATACTCTTAACGGAGTATCACGCCAGTGCTATTCGCATATGGCGAGTGATATCACTGCCCGAAGGGCAATATCACTCATTGAATGCAGAAAAGAGAGAGTCTTACAGAATTTTTCGCGTTACTCTCTCTTCTGTTTTACCGCCAATTACGCATTTGTGTTACAAATGCGTAGGGCTTTGCCCTTGTTTTATTTTTCCGATAAGAACTTCACCCGTACGGGTTTCTCGGGTATTGACAAAATTTGTCTTGTATGGTATACTGAATTCAAGGAGAGATCCCACAATATCCGGGTATAAGCCTGCGATAAGGGCAGGCGTTTCTACAGACCACCGATAATGGTTGACTACCGTGTGTACGATAGTCAGCCGTTTTTTGTTTTTTTGGAATAATATTGGGGATTTTTCATATCATGAATGATAGACTACCGAGCAAAAGAGGAGGCAACACATGAAGCTGATCATAGATAAAAGAGAAACAGAAGCGCGCCCCGGGCAGTCGCTTCTGGACATTATTAGAGAACTTGGACTTTGCACGGGCAGGTTGTCCGATGAGCCGCTGGTTGCAAAGATTGCGGGAGACGTTTTCTCGCTCAATTATATTCCGCTGCGGCACAAGGATGTGCTGCCCGACCGTGAATCCAAAAGAAAGGCAATGGCCGCCTCGGGCGGAAAAATTCGCCTTTTGCGCTATTCCGATGCGCAGGGAAGAGGTGCATACACGCGCACCGCGCAATTCGTGCTGTTTTTGGCGCTGCACGAGCTGTGGCCAAGCGCACGCGCCACCATGCGCTGCACGCTGGGCTCTGCCTTGTATATCAAGGTCAGCGAGGTCGAGGATTTCTCGGCAGACCGTTTGCGCGAGCGCGTCGCGGACATTGTGGCACGCGATATCCCGCTGATCTTCCGCCGCATTCCCACCTCCGAGGCCATCAGGCTGTATACCGAGCGCGGACAGGGTGATAAAGCCAAATTACTCTCTTACCGTACCTATCCCACGCTGGACGTGTACGAATACGGCGACTTTGCCGACTATTATTACGGTGAAATGGCACCGAGCACGGGATATTTGCGCACCTGGGAGATCTTTCCCACGGCGGACGGCTTTGTGTTCGTATTTCCCGACGTGGAAACCCCCGACCGCGTTGCGCCTTATCGCGAGATGGAAAATTACTACAACGTGTACAGCGAGGGCATTGCGTGGGGCAATCTGATGGGCTGCCGCACGGTGGCGGATCTGAATGAAATGGTGGAATCGGGAAGCTTGCGCGAGCTGATCCGCGTCAACGAGGCCTTGCATGAAAAGCGCTTTTCGCAGGTGGCGGATATGATCTGCGAGCGCGGTGCGCGCGCGGTCATGCTGGCAGGCCCCAGCTCGTCCGGCAAGACCACCTCGGCCAACCGCCTTGCTACGCAGCTGCGCGTGCACGGCAAAAAGCCAATTTTAATGAGCCTGGACGACTACTATATCGACCGCGATAAGATCGCGCCAGGGTCCGACGGTCAGGTAGACCTTGAGCACATCAACACCATCGATACCGAGCTGTTCGGCAAGCATTTGCGCGCGTTCTTGGACGGTGAGCGAGTCGAGTTGCCTTCGTTCAATTTCAAATTGGGCAAAAGGGAATGGAAAGGGCACGTGCTGCAGCTGGATGCGGCGTCTGTCATCATTATCGAAGGGTTGCACGCGCTCAATCCCGTCATACTGCCCGATGACCTTGCGTCCGATGCGGTGTTCAAAATGTTCGTCTGCCCCTTGCTGCCGCTCAATCTGGATTTGCATAACCGCATTCCGTCCAGCTACTTGCGACTGCTCCGCCGCATCGTGCGCGATTTTGAAACGCGCGGTGCGTCGGTTTCGCGCACGCTTTCCATGTGGGATTCGGTCAGACGAGGCGAGGCGCGCTGGATCTTCCCGTTCCAGGAGCAGGCCGACGTCATCTTCAACAGCGCCACGCTCTACGAGCTGGCCGTGCTCAAGAAGCATATTTTTCCGCTACTTTTGGAGGTCGAGCCGGATGACGAGTACTACGAAGAGGTGCGCGCCATTGTCAAGGTGCTCAACTTTATCCACGCGGCTGACGTGGACGACGAGATCCCGCCCACAAGCCTTGTGCGCGAGTTCATCGGTGGAAACAGCTTTTACAGAAAATAAGACTTATCCAAGGCTGCGCCAATCGCTTTTTGTTGCGATTGGCGCGGTTTTATTTGTGCAACTTTAATAAAAATATGAAGAAATATTGAGAATGTATGAGTGAAAGTGTTGACGGTTTGCGCAGATTCCTTTATAAATAAAAACAGCATAAAAATGCTGAAATATGGGAAAATCCCAAAAACAGGAGAGGGAGTCTGAAAATAAAACAAACGAGAGGAATAAAAAAGAGCGCAAAAAGGCAAGGCACCCGAAAAAGTGTCTTTAAGGATATTTACAAACGGCAAAAAGTGTGGTATAATTTAAGTGGCGCAGGGCGTCACGATATAGCCTTGCCGTTGCAGAATAAAGATAGCCTCCTCCACGGAAACAGCTCGATGTTCCGGCGGAGTGTCGTATGAGTGAGCGTAAAGCTCGGCTTTGTAGGGCTCTTTCTTTTTCAGAATGTTGTAGATAGCTGTAA
>CAZCRV010000170.1:2365-4688 GCA_964501175.1 uncultured Clostridium sp. | reverse complement strand
GAGTCGTGCCCAAGACCATTTTTGAGAAAGCTGCGATATCTTTAGCCTGCCTTTAGCGACATATGATAAACTTAAAAAATAATGGAAAATTGGAGGAATTTTCAATGTATATCATTAAAAATGCTCTTCGGTGCATTGGCAGATCGAAAGGTCGAAATATTTTGATCGGCATTATCGCACTTGTAATTGCTGTATCGGCTTGTATCGGTCTTTCCATCAGGCAAGCGGCAGAGAGTGCCAAGACAAGCACTTTGGAAGGAATGAGTGTAACAGCAACCATTTCCTATGACCGTGCAGGCGCGATGAACGAAATGGGTGGCGGTAGAGGTCAAGGTGGAAAAGGAGAAGGCGGTGGTTTTGACCGAAACGAATTTGCCGATATGATGGGAAACATCTCATCCCTTACACTCGAAGAATATCAGAAATACGCGGCAGCCGAAAGCGTGCATGACTTCTATTATACCTTAACCGCATACTTTAACGGTTCGGACAGCTTTCTTCCTGTGAGCGACGAAGCAACGGACGATGAGGAAAGCGACGGAGAACTCAGCGGAAGCCTTGAAGGAGAGGTCTCCACCGTTCCCGAAATCCCCGGCGGTATGGGCGGAGGAATGATGGGAGATATGATCGGCGGAATGATGTCGATGGGTGATTTCACCGTTATCGGATACTCAAGCGATAGCTCTATGCTTGAATTTATAAATGGAAACGCCTCTATTCTTGAGGGAGGCACGATGTTTGAGGAAGGCACGAGCGACTATGTTTGCGTGATCTCCGAGGAGCTTGCTATTTACAATAACCTTGCCGTTGGCGACACCATTGTTATCACCAATCCTTCGCTTGAAACCGAAACCTATACTCTGACGGTTTCGGGCATCTATACAAGCAATTCAACCAATGATTTCTCTTCATCGAGATTTGGCGCAGGTCAGGATCCTGCCAATCAGATCTATATGAGTGCGAATACATTGCAAGCCATTCTTGATGCTTCCGAGGCGGCATCCACCACCGTGACCGATGAAAACACGGGTAACGAAACAGAAAGTGCAATCAACGGAACGCTCTCGGCTACCTACGTGTTCGCAGATACCGATGCATATTACGCATTTGAGCAAGAAGTTCGCACACTGGGGCTTGATGATTCCTATACCGTATCCTCTACGGATATTACCGCTTTTGAAAACAGCTTGACTCCCCTTAACACACTTAGCACTATGGCAGGTTGGTTCCTTCTCGTAATCCTCGTTATTGGCGGCGTTATCCTCGTTGTTCTCAATATCTTCAACGTAAGAGAACGCAAATATGAGGTCGGAGTGTTGACCGCTATGGGAATGAAAAAGTGGAAGGTTGCCGCACAGTTTATGTGCGAGATTCTTGTTGTAACGATGCTTGCCGTTGTAATTGGCGCAGGTGTTGGCGCAGTCAGCTCCGTCCCCGTGACCAACGCATTGCTTGAAAGTCAGGTCGCAAGCCAAAATTCACAGCAAACGCAGATGGATCAAAACTTCGGTCGTCCCGGCAATATGGGTGGAAACATGGGCGGCAGTATGATGGGAGGTAATATGGGAGGCGATATGCCATCCGACATTTCTTCCGACGTGCCGAGTGATATTGGCGGCGGAAAGAACAATCGCTTTGAAAATATGTTCGGCGGTGCTGCCGATTACATTACCGAGGTCAATTCGGCAATGAATCTGACTGTCGTTCTGCAAATGATTGGTGTTGGGCTATTGCTCACGCTTATTGCAAGTGCGGCATCCGTACTGTTCATTATGCGATATGATCCGCTGAAGATTCTCGCTAACAGAGACTAAGAAAGGAGAGTGTGAAAATGTCAATTTTGTCGCTTCAAAATATCAGCTTTTCTTATGATAAAACCCCTGTTCTGAAGGATATTTCCTACGAGTTTGAGAAAGGAAAAATGTACTGCATCATCGGTAAATCGGGCGCGGGTAAGACCACGTTGCTCTCCCTCTTGTCGGGACTCGCAAAACCTACCGCAGGAGAGATTTTCTACGACGGCAAGAGTATTGCCAAGATCGATAAGTACACCTTCCGTTCAAGATATATCGGTGTCGTGTTCCAAAGCTTCAATCTGATCACCAAATACACCGCGCTTGAAAACGTTATTCTTTCCATGGACGTTGCGGGATATAAAACGAAGGATAAGCCATCTCGAGCATTAGAGCTTCTTGATAGCGTAGGACTTGATGAGGACGAGGCAACCCGCCGTGTACTCAAGCTCTCGGGTGGTCAGCAACAAAGAGTTGCCATTGCAAGAGCACTTTCCTATGATCCTGATATTATCCTTGCAGACGAACCT
>CAZCRV010000170.1:0-2355 GCA_964501175.1 uncultured Clostridium sp. | reverse complement strand
ATACTCAAAAAGAGATTATGGATATTTTCCGTGAGCTTGCAAATCAAGGAAAATGCGTCATTCTCGTCAGTCATTCTCCCGACGTTGCAGAAATGTGCGACGAGAGATACGAGCTTACTAAGATATCAGGTAAAAATAAAAAAAGATAAGATAAGGTGAAAATGACAACTTGGGCGCAGGACGATTACTGTGCCCATTTTTTGAAAGGAAAATATTATATGAAAAAATTAAGTATCAGAAGAACAACAATTGTAATTTTCGTTGTTTTACTAATATGTTCGACAATGCTAACCTCCTGCGGTTATTATTGGGATAGTCTTTACGACTCTTTAGACGAAATAGAAGGAAGTGATACCGGGACAATCGAGACTACTAATACAAACGAAACCGACGAAAACAGTGAGGACGCATCAGCTTCCGTGGAGTCCGAAAATACGATCATCAACAATGATATTGTAATTGTCGGAGATAATACTGATACAACGGCGTATGCTACAGCAAAGGGGCTTCGTTCCGCAGTCAGTATTTACTGTACCTTTGAAACCACCTATGGTGGAAATAATCCTTGGAATCCCACACCGAGTACGTATTCCTATTATACTACCGGTTCGGGAGTGATCTACCGTCTTGAAAATGACGGTAGTGCATTTATCGTGACCAATCATCACGTTGTTTACGATAGTAGCAGTAACACAGATAATCATATCAGTGACAAAATATATGTATATCTTTACGGTTTAGAGAGCGAATCATATGCTATCCCCGCAACATATGTTGGTGGCTCTGCAAATTATGATATTGTTGTGCTTCGTATAGAAGGAAGTGACGTGTTGAAGAATGCGATTGTCTCTGGTGCTGCTTCTGCCGTGACCGTAGGAGAGCAGAACGAAATTGTTCCCGGTATGACGACGATTGCCATCGGCAATCCGTCAGCAAGTGAGGCTGAGCTCGGTGGTCTTTCGGTAACAAACGGTATTGTCAGTGTTGATTCCGAATACATTACGATGACTGCATCTGATAATTCGGGAGAAGTTGAATTCCGTGTAATCCGTACCGATACGCCTGTTAATTCAGGAAATTCCGGTGGCGGCTTATTCAATGATGAAGGGGAGCTAATTGGTATCGTAAACGCTAAAATATCGAGCAGCGAACTTGAAAATATCGGTTACGCGATTCCTATCGGCGTTGTCAGGGCCGTTGCGGATAATATTATCGATTATTGCTATAACACCGAGTGTGAGCAAGTAATGCGCGGATTGCTTGGCATTACAGTCACGACCAACTCTTTATCAACGGCTTACGACAGTGAAAGTGGAAGGTTTGTTCGCTGTGAAGGAATTATGGTCTATGAGGTTAGCTCTGGCGGTCTTGGAGAAGCAATATTGAAAGCCGACGATATTATTAAAAGCATCACAATCGGAGAGAAAACGGTCAGTGTAACCCGACAATACCATTTGATCGATGCGATGCTCGACGTTCGCGTAGGAGATACAGTATCGCTCGTTATTATGCGCGACGGAGTTGAAATGACGGTAAGCACAGTAATTACGGAAGATTGCCTTGTGGCATATTAAATAAAAGAAATGAGTAAATAAAGCATGACACCACTTATTAAGAAAGCCCATAAAGGTAATCGCGATGCCATGACAACTTTGTATCAGCTCAACAAACAACAGGTCTACTATATCTGCAATCTCCTGCTATGTGATCCAAAGGCGGCGGACAACGCTTGCGTTCACGTGTTCAAAAATTCATGGGATTGCTTATTGAATGGCAAGGTTGCAACCGAGGAAGAATTCACCGAATTTGTTATCAAGAAGACGGTCAATCATTGCAAGAATAAAATTACAAAGAGCAATAACAAAGCATTTAGGATTCCCCAAAACAAGAATTTTGCTGCCGCGCAGTATTCGGCAAACACTATCATTACCGAGGGTGATGCTTGTGAACAGATTCTTGCAAACCTGCCACTGCTTCACCGATTTATCTACGTCTTGAGTGCTTATGCTAAATGGTCAGATGTAGATATTGCCGAGTTGATACATACAAAATCCGATGTGATAAAAACGGCGCTTGATGCCGAGCAGAACAATCTTGACCGACTTACTTACGCTATCAAGCAAAAGACGAACGAGGAAGCGGGTATTACTTCAAGCGAATTCCATATGCTGATGGGTAGCGGACAGCATTCCGTTCAGGTGACACACGCAATCGATACGGTTGTGATTCTTACCATTGATTCGATTGCCGAACCAATCGAGCGTAAAGCAAAGCAAAAGATGATAAAGATCGGCTTGATCAGCGTAATATCATGTGTGCTTGCGTTTTTGTTGATCTTTGGTATTGTAAAGCTGG
>CAZCRV010000169.1:0-4697 GCA_964501175.1 uncultured Clostridium sp. | reverse complement strand
GCTCGCCTGCCTTTTCAAGCACCGAGCAAGCACGCGCGTAGGTGTACTGCACGTAAGGACCCGTATTGCCGTCAAAGGCCAGCGCGTCGTCCATGTTGAAGTCGATATCCTTGATGCGGTTGTTGGTCAGATAGTAGAACACGATCGCGCCAACGCCGACTGCTTCCGCTACGTCGGTCCTGCCCTTCATCTCGGGATTCTTTTCTTCCATGATCTCGGTGACCTTTTCGATGGCTGCACCGAACAGGTCACGCAAAAGCACCACGTTGCCCGTTCTTGTGGCAAGCTTTGCACCGCCGATGCTGACCGTGCCGTAGGGCACATGCACCAGCTGATCGTGCCAGTCGTAGCCCATCAGCTCCACAACCTTGAACCACTGCTTGAAGTGCAGGATCTGCTGGGTGCTGGTCACGTAGATACATTTATCAAAATGATAGTTTTCCTTACGGTAAACCGCTGCCGCGATGTCACGCGTGGGATACAGCGTGCTGCCGTCACGCTTCAGGATCAGACAAGGGGGCATGCCGTATTCGTCAAGGTCCACAATCGATGCACCGTCGTCCAGCTTGAGCAGTCCTGCGTCGCGCAGCTTTTGCACCTGCGCAGGCATCTTGTCGGTATAGAAAGACTCGCCAAGGTAGCTGTCAAAGGTAATGCCAAGCTGTGCGTAGGTTTTTTCGTATTCCTCAAGCGAGATCTGAATGAACCACTTCCACAGCGCGAGATTTTCCTTGTCCCCCGTCTCCATCTTATGGAACTCGGCACGTGCTGCATCGGCAAGCTCGGTCTTTCCCTGTTCCTTTTCCTCGGTAATGGCGTTGTTGATCTTGACGTAAAGCTCAACCAGCGTGTCAATACCGCCCGTCTCCACCATTTCCTTGCTGCCCCAGGTGCGGTAAGCAAGAATCAGCTTGCCAAACTGCGTGCCCCAGTCGCCAAGGTAGTTGATACCATAGCAATCATAGCCCGCAAACTCGTGCATCTTCTTGAGCGAATGACCAATGACAGTCGTGCCAAGGTGACCGATATGGAAGGGCTTTGCCACGTTGGGAGAGGAATAGTCCAGCACGACCTTCTTGCCCTTGCCGATATCGGGCGCACCGTACTTTTCCTTTTTTTCAAGCACGGCACAAAGCACGTGGCTTGTCAGATAAGCGGGGCTCAGGCGGATATTGAGATAGCCGTTGACTGCCTCTGCGCTCTCGATGCAATCAGAGTCCAAGTGCTCTGCCAGCGTCTGCGCGATCATAACGGGTGCGCGACGCAGCGTTTTGGAAAGCTTGAAGCAAGGCAGCGCAAGGTCGCCCATGCCCGCATCGGGGGGATATTCCAGCATGCCTGCCAGCTCGTCCACCGTCAGCTCTGCCGCGGGATTGATGGCAAGAATGCCCTTTTGAATGTTACTTGCAATGTTCTGTTTGATTTTCAGCATAGTTATTTATGTCCTCAAATGATGATTTTCACAATTTCGTATTATAACACATCTTTTACGCGAATGCAACAGCATTTTGCGAATTATTCGCGATCCTTTGCGCAAAGCATGTCTCTTGCGGCCTGCATTTGCGCCTCAGTGATGTGAATGCCGCCAAGAATTCTCGCGATCTCGCAAACGCGCGCCTCTCCCTCAAGCGCATCCACCGAGGTAAAGGCTCTGCCCTCGCGCTCCTGCTTGGAGATATGCAGATGCTGCTCGCCAAGCGAGGCAACCTGCGCCGAGTGCGTAATGCAGATGATCTGCCGATTCTTTGCCATATCGGCAAGTCTGATGCCGATCTTGCGCGAGGTCTTGCCCGAAATACCGGTATCCACCTCGTCAAAGATGGTGGTCGGCACGCCGTCCTTTTGGTTCATAACGCATTTGATGGCCAGCATAATGCGCGAAAGCTCACCGCCCGACGCAATACGGATCATGGAGGAAAGCGGCTCGCCCGGGTTGGTGGCGATCATGAATTCCACACGGTCAATGCCACCCGGGTTCAGCTCCTTCTCTCTTGTCACGGCAATGCGGAAGCGCACGCCCGCCATATCAAGATACGAAAGCTGCCCCGCGATCTGCTCTGCCGCCTCAGTAGCCGCTTTTACGCGGATCTCGGACATTTGCACGGCAACCGAAAGCGCACGCGCGTGCACCTTTGCGATCTCTGCGTCGTACTGCTCCGAGAGCACGTCCGAGTGCTCGATCTCGTCAAGTCGCGCCTTGGCGTTTTCCAAAAACTCCAACACGGCTTCCACCGAGCCGCCGTACTTACGCTTGAGCTTGGAGATGGCCTCGAGTCTGTCCTCGATCTTGTCAAGCATAGCCACGGGATCGTCGTCAAGATCCTCGGCGTAGGCTTCGATGCGATCGGACAAATCCCGCACGCGGTAAGAAAGGTCGATCAGCTCCTCGCCAACCTCTGCAGCGTCCGGAACGTAAGCCGCCAGCGCGTTCATAGAGGCCGCGCAGCGCTCCAACATATAGGATACGGCACCGTTTGATCCCGCGCCCGTGAGCACCTTGGTGGAAAACTTGACCTGCTTTTGCACCTTTTCGGTGTTTAGCAGCTTATTTCTTTTTTCAATCAGCAGCTCCTCCTCGCCTGCCTTGAGCTTCAAGGCCGCGATGTCGGCTATCTGATAATTCAACATTTCAATGGTGCGTAATCTCTCGCCCGCGTCACGCGTCAGGGCGTCACGCTTTTCGCAAAGCGTCCGCCACTCGTCGTACATAGCGCAATATTCGGTCTTGAGCGTATCCAAGCCCGCATACGCGTCCAGCATATCCATGTGGTAGCGCAGATCCGCAAGCAGGCGGTTGTCGTCCTGCCCGTGAATTGAAATCAGATGCGCACTCGCCTCGCGCAGCATACCAAGCGTTGCCGCTTTGCCGTTGATTCGCGCTGTGCTCTTTCCGTCCGCGCCAAGCGTTCTTTGCAGCACGACCTCACCCTCATCACAAGCAATGCCAAGCCCGGAAAGGCCCTTGACAGCGCCTGCGGACAGATCGGTAAAATGCGCGGTGACGCACGCTCCGCTCTCGCCGGAGCGCACCAGCTCCCGGTCTCCCTTTGCGCCGCAAACCAGCATGATGCTATCCACGATCACGCTCTTGCCCGCGCCCGTCTGACCCGTCATGACACAAAAGCCGGACGAAAAATCAATCTCTGCTTGCGAGATGACCGCGATATTTTCAATATGCAGCCCCTTTAACATTACTGGCCTCTGATAATTTCCTTGATCTTGGTGTTCAGATCTGCCGCAGCCTCGGCAGATCGCGAGATCACGATGATGGTATCGTCTCCCGCCACGCATCCGAGAATGACAGGCAGCCTTAAGTTATCAATGCCCACGGCAACGGCCTGCGCCATGCCCGGGAAGGTTTTGATTACGACCGTATGCTGTGCATAGTCCACCGACGTGATGGACTCGGCCAGCGCGTGATTGAACTTGAAATTACCAAGAGGCTCACTCGTCTTGGGCAGCTCGTAGCGATAAGAGCCCTTCTCGCTCATCACCTTGGTCAGCTTGAGCTCGCGGATGTCACGGGACACGGTGGCCTGCGTGACCTCGTAGCCCAGCTTACGCAGATGCTCGATCAGCTCGTCCTGGGTCTCGACGTCATATTTTCCCACGATCTCTATGATCTTCTCATGTCTGTTCTTCTTCATTAGAAATAGCTCCGTTTTCGTTTATTCGTTCTCGGTCATCTTCTGACGCAGCTTTTTGTAAAAGCCGCAGCTCTTGATGCGCACGAGGTTGGTCTTCAGGGGAGATTTGCTGATGCGGACGACGTCGCCCTTATACATTTCGTAGTTGGTTCTGCCATCCACGGTCAGAAACAGCATCTTTTCGCGCTGGCAGATGTTTTTGATTTCCAGAATTGCGCTGTCCGGGAAGATCATGGGTCTTGCCGCCAGCGAATGGGGACAGATGGGGGTCACGCAGAAGCAGGAGACGCGGGGATCCACGATTGAGCCACCTGCCGACATCGAATACGCCGTCGATCCCGTGGGGGTTGCCACGATCAGACCGTCCGCACGATAAGAGGTCACAGGAACGCCGCCCTCGGAAAGCTCGAGATCCACGATGCGCGCGATCGAGCCGTTGGAGATGGATGCGTCGTTGAGCGCGTAGCAGGAGGAGCGCAGATTGCCCTTGGAGCCGATCAGCTCGACGTTGAGCATGGAGCGCTTTTCCAGCGTGTATCCGTCCGGCTCAAACAGCTTGTCAAGATCCGCCACGTCACGCATCTCAAGCTCTGCCATAAAGCCGAGTCTGCCGAGATTGATGCCCAGAATGGGTGTGCCGCGCGAGGCCGAGCGTCTTGCCGCCTCTAAAATCGAGCCGTCACCGCCTAATACCACGATCATCTCTGCGGTAGCATACACCTCGTCGATGGGCAGCAGCAAAAATTCTGCCTTTCCCTGTGCCATTTTGAGAAAACGCTCGCGGTTGTAAACGGCAGCAACCACCTCGCAGCCGTGCGAGATCAGCCGCTGTGCCACGGTAATGGCAGCATACGCCTTTTCGGTGATATTAAAATTCGTAATGATCGCAACTCTTTTCATGTGTTGCCTACTTTCCCGGACGCGCAAACAACGCCTGCACGGCAGCCTGTCGCACGCTGCCGGTCTGTCCGTTTTTGATATAATATGCAAGATACTCCACGTTGCCGTCTCCGCCCTGAATGGGAGACTCGATCAGCCCGCAAAGGCAAA
>CAZCRV010000168.1:0-4743 GCA_964501175.1 uncultured Clostridium sp. | reverse complement strand
GGCGCGATCCAGACCGCGGGCTCGGTCAAGGGCAAGCACAGCGACAAGCACGCCGTTTCCGACTGGATGGAGCTGGAAAAGCAGAGAGGTATCTCGGTCTCCTCGTCGGTCATGCAGTTCAACTACAACGGCTACTGCATCAACATCCTGGACACCCCCGGACACCAGGACTTCTCGGAGGACACCTACCGCACGCTCATGGCTGCTGACAGCGCGGTCATGGTCATTGACGCGGCAAAGGGTATCGAGGCACAGACGAGAAAGCTGTTCAAGGTCTGCGCTATGCGCGGGATTCCGATCTTTACCTTTATCAATAAGTTGGACCGCGAGGCGCGTGATCCTTTGGATCTGCTTGACGAGCTGGAGCAGGAATTCGGCATCCGCACCTATCCTATGAACTGGCCGATCGGCTGCGGCGTGGATTTCAAGGGCGTGTACGACAGAGAAAAGAAGCAGATATTGACCTTTGACAACTTCCACGGCGGCCGCAACCGTCTGCAGGGAATTGCCGTAGATTTTGACGACACCGAGAGACTTGACGAGCTGATTGGCGAGCGACTTCGCGAAAATCTGACCGAGCAGATTGAGCTTTTGGACGTAGCCGACTTCGGTTTTGACCTTGACGCGGTCCGCGCGGGCAAGCTCTCGCCCGTATTCTTCGGCTCGGCACTCAACAACTTCGGTATTGAGCCCTTCCTTGAAAGCTTTTTGCAAATGACCACCGCACCGCTTTCCCACAAGGCGGGTGACGTGGAGATCGAATCGAGTGACGAGCGCTTCTCGGCATTCGTGTTCAAGATCCAGGCCAACATGAACAAGGCGCACCGTGACAGAATCGCCTTTATGCGTATCTGCTCGGGCAAATTTGAGCGCAGCAAGGAGTATTTCCACGTGCAGGGCGGCAAGAATATCAAGCTTGCGCAGCCACAGCAGATGATGGCGCAGGAGCGCGAGGGCGTTGAGGTGGCGTACGCGGGAGATATCATCGGTGTGTTTGACCCGGGCATCTTCTCGATCGGTGACACCATCTGCCAGCCCGGCATGAAGATCGCGTACGAAGGCATTCCCAACTTTACCCCCGAGCATTTTGCCTATGTGGAGCAGATCGACTCCATGAAGCGCAAGCAGTTTGCCAAGGGCATGAATCAGATCGCGCAGGAGGGTGCGATCCGTATCTTCTTCGAGCCGAATTCGGGCATGGAGCGCGTGATCGTGGGCGTCGTGGGCGTGCTGCAGTACGACGTGCTCAAGTTCCGCATGCAGACCGAGTACGGCGTGGGATATATCCAGCGTGAGATCCCGTACGACATCATCCGCTACGTGGGCGGCAAGGACGGCAAGGAGATCGATCCCTCAAAGCTCAAGCTGTCTGCCGAGACCAAGTGGATCCGGGACGTGCGCGGCAACGACCTGCTCCTGTTCCCCGGTAACTGGGCGGTGACGTGGGCGCTGGAGCACAACGAGGATCTGGAGCTGTTGCCTTACGGCAGTAATGCGTAAATAAATGCAAAATGCAAAATGCAAAGTGCAAAATTGATAGAAATATAGGAGGAAATACAAATGGGTATCATCAAAGCAGCGATGCACGCCGTAGGCGGTGCACTTGCAGATCAATGGCTGGAGGTCATTGAGGCCGACTCCATGGGCGAAGGCACGGTATTTACCAAGGGCGTGACCGTGCGCAAGAACGACAAGAGAAACAATAACAAAAAGGGAACCGAGGACGTAGTGTCCAACGGTTCGATCATCCACGTCTATCCCGGTCAGTTCATGATGCTGGTGGACGGTGGAAAGGTAGTGGACTATACCGCCGAGCCCGGATATTTCAAGGTGGAAAATTCGAGTGCTCCCTCGCTGTTCGGCGGCGAATTTGGTGATGCGCTCAAGGATACCTTCTCGCGTATCAAGTTCGGCGGCGTGCCGTCTTACGCGCAAAAGGCGTACTTTATCAACCTGCAGGAGATCAAGGGCATCAAGTTCGGTACGCGCGCTCCCGTCAACTATTTTGACAACTTCTACAATGCCGAGCTGTTCTTGCGTGCGCACGGCACGTATTCGATCAAGATCACCGATCCCATCAAGTTCTACACCGAAGCGCTGCCCAAGAACGCAGATCGTGTCGAGATCGCTACCATCAACGAGCAGTATCTCTCCGAGTTTTTGGAGGCGCTGCAGGCTGCCATTAACCGCATGTCGGCAGACGGCATCCGCATTTCCTACGTGGTAAGCAAGTCTCGCGAGCTCTCGACCTATATGGCAAACGAGCTGGACGCGGACTGGAAGGCTTTGCGCGGCATGGAGGTGCTGTCGGTCGGTATTGCCAGCGTTTCCTACGACGAGGAAAGCAAGAATCTGATCAATATGCGCAACCAGGGCGCAATGCTGGGCGACGCATCTATCCGCGAAGGGTACGTGCAGGGCGCGATGGCGCGCGGCTTTGAGGCTGCGGGCAGCAATGCAAACGGCTCGGCACAGGCCTTTATGGGCATGGGTATGGGCATGAACGCGGGCGGCGGCTTTATGGCGGCTGCAAGCCAGTCCAACAATGCGCAGATGGCGCGTGACGCCGAAGACAAGAAGGCGGCTGCAGAAGCGGCGGCAAGCGGCTGGAAGTGCGCTTGCGGCGCGATCAATCAGGGCAAGTTCTGCCCCGAGTGCGGTGCTAAAAAGCCCGAGGCGGCCGAGGGCTGGACCTGTGCCTGCGGCTCGGTCAATACGGGCAAGTTCTGCTCCGAATGCGGCGCAAAGAGACCAGAGGAAAGCAGCTGGTTCTGCACCGAGTGCGGACATAAGAACGCAGGCACGGCCAAGTTCTGTGCCGAGTGTGGCGTAAAGCGCGCGTAAATTTTAGTTGATATGGAACAAACGACAGTTACGTATTCTTGCCCCAACTGCGGGGCGGGCCTGATCTTCGACGCCGAAAAGGGCAGGTTTGCCTGTGAATTTTGCCTCTCGGACTTTGTCAAAGACGAGCTGGACGCTGCGGGCAGCGCCGAGAAGGCGCGTGAGAGGGAAGCGCGGGACGAGGAATTCCGCGCGCAGATGCATGTGTACCATTGCCCCTCCTGCGGTGCAGAGGTCATGGCCGACGGCGAGACGGTGGCAGATTTCTGTTATTTCTGCCACAACCCCGTGGTGCTCTCGGATCGGCTTTCGGGCGCATTCCGTCCAGACCGCGTCATCCCGTTCAAGTTTGGCAAACAGCAGGCCATTGAAAAGTTTTTGAAATATGCCAAGAGCCACCGCTACGTACCGCGCGATTATTTCTGCGCCGAGCAGGTGGATAAGATCATGGGCGTGTATTATCCCTTCTGGGTCACCGACGCGGATTCCTCCGCAGCCATTACCGCAGAGGGCACGCGCATCCGTACCTGGCTGGTGGGTAACGTCAAGTATACCGAGACCACCAGACTTGAATTTGAGCGCGAGGGCGAGATCCATTTTGAGGACATCGTGTCCAGCGCCCTTTCCACCGAGGATAAGGAAATGCTTGAGGGCGTGTTGCCTTATCCGTCAGAGGCGCTTGAGGAGTTTTCCATGCCGTATCTGACCGGCTTTGTGGCCAAAAAGCGCGACGTGGAGCGAGACGCTTTGAGCGAAGAGGTCAGAGGCAAAATGCAGGATTATGCGGATCGCCTGCTGCGTAACACCATCAACGGTGAGGTGTCCAAAACCGCGCCCCGCATGGAGATCCACCAAAGTCATTGGGAATATGCGCTGATGCCCGTATGGGTGCTGACCTACCGTGACAAAGAGGGAAAGGTCTATAAGTATGCCATGAACGGCTATACCGGCAAGGTGTACGGCGAGCTTCCCATCAGTAAATTCAAGCTGGCAGGCACGTTTGCCGCCATCATGGCTGCCGTTGCGGCAGTAGTTTTTGCTGTGGGGTGGTTGCTGTTATGATGAAAAAGATTTTTTCTGTTTTGATGCTGCTCTGTCTGCTTTGCGGCATTTTGACGCTTGGCGCAGGTGCCGAGGGCGCAAGCGCGCAATATCCCGATTATCTGACAAGCGTGACCGATAAGGACGATTTGCTGACCGACGACGAGGAGCAAAGGATCAACGCAGCCCTGCAGCAGGCAACCGAGCAAGGCGGCGTTCCGATCTGCGCTTACGTATTTTCCTCGCGTTACGGTGAGGAATACTGGGGCGACGATTTTCTGGCCGAGCACGGATTGACCCGCAGACAGGATATGGTGCTGCTTGTCGTGACTGTGACCTATTTTGAGGTGTATTACGACATCTACAGATACGGCGACGCCGAGCTCGCCATCAACCAAAAGGAATGTGATTACATATTGGACGACAGCCGCGTGTACGACAACCTCAAGGACGGCGACATTGCGGACGGCCTTTGCGCGTATGCAGAGCTGAGTGCCGAGGCGTATGCGGGCAGACTGGGCGTGTCGTGGGTATTGATTCTGATCGTTGCGCTGATCATTGGCGGCATTGTTGCCTTTATCGGTGTCAAGAGCATTTCGGATAGCTATAAAAGAAAGAATCCGTCCACGTCCTATCCGCTCGATCGTTTTGCCAAGTTGGAGCTGACGCGCGAGAACGACCGCGAGATCGGCAAGTTTGTCACCACAACCATCATTTCGACCGGCGGTCACGGCGGCCGCGGAGGCGGCGGTGGACGCGGCGGTGGCGGCGGCCACGGGGGAGGGAGATGATTTGCTTTGCAAATCATCAGTGATATTGCTTCGCAGTGATATTCGGCTTACGCCGAGTGATATTGCT
>CAZCRV010000167.1:0-4744 GCA_964501175.1 uncultured Clostridium sp. | reverse complement strand
ATGACCTCTTCCATGGTGGCGTCGGGCTTACCGTAGCGGATGTTGTCCGCAATCGTGCCACGGAAGATGAAGATCTCCTGCGAGACGATGGCAATACCGCCGCGCAGCGAGGAAGATTTGATCTGCTTGACGTCCACGCCGTCAATGGTCACGCTGCCGCTGACCACGTCGTACATACGCGTGATCAGATTGGCAATGGTGGATTTGCCGCTGCCCGTGTGACCGACAAGACCGATGCGGTCACCCGCGTGAATGGTAAAGGAAACGTCCTTGAGAATGGGGCGGTTGGGATTGTAGTGAAATCCCACGCCCTTGAATTCGATATCGCCCTTGATCTCTGTCAGCTCCACGGCATCGGGCGCGTCGGTGATATCGGGCACCATGTCCTGCACCTCAAACATACGCTGTGCGCTGTTGAGCGTGTCGGTCAGCATGTTGGTAAAGTTGGAAAAGAAGTTCAGAGGGGCAAAGATCATGCCCATGTAGCCAATAAAGGTGGTCAGCTCACCGTAGCTCATGTGCTGGCCGATGACCTGGATACCACCTACGCCCCAGACCATGTTACCAAACACGCCGATGATCAGCGAGATGACGGGGAAGATTGACAGCGCGATCAGATTGGAGCGCAGATTTGCGTTCATCAGCTTGGTCGAGTAGCCGAAGAACTGGTGCGTTTCGTTGTCCTCCTTGGCAAACGCCTTGACCACGCGGATGCCCGAGAGGGAATCGTTGAGCACGCCGGTCAGCGAGGAGGAGGCGCGCCATGCGCGCGAGAAGGAACGCCACAGATGCGGCAGGCGGTACTTGAAGATCAGCACGATGACGGGCACCGGCAAAAGGATCATGAGCGTCAGCCAGGGGTTGAGGATCATGAGCACGATGGTAAGTCCTATGAACTGCAGCGCGTGCACGATCAGATAGGGAACGCCGTTGATAAAGAAGTTGCGCACCTTTTCGGCATCGTAATTGACGCGGTTGATCAGTCTGCCCGTGGGCTGCTGATTGAAATAGGAGAGCGAGAGGCGGTTCATGGCGCGGAAGATGTCGTTCTTCATGCGCTTGGTCACCTGCGTGGACATATACGCGTTTGCGCGGCTTTGTACGATGCCGATGACAAGCGAGAGCACGGCAAGAGCGATGATCACGCCCACCAGAATGTAAACGTATTTTTCCTCTCGCATGCTGCCCGTGGGGGAGATGACCTGGTCGTAGAGAACCTGGCCCGAGATGACGGGGGAAATCAGCGAGATGGCGGTGGAGAGTAAGAGGCAGATGGTGACAATCACCAGCTGCGGCTTGAAGGGGGTAAAATAGCCAAGCAGGCGGCGCATGGTGCCTTTTTTGTTGGCGCAGCCCTTGCAGATGCGGCGCAGCGGATCGTCAAAGGGCTTGCCGCACTTGGGGCATTTTGCGTTGAACTGCTCAAAGATGGGGTCCTCCTCACCAACATCCTCGCCGCGCGCAAGTCTTTCCCAGATGTTGAGAAAGGCCAGCAGCTTGCGCTTGCAGGAGTTGGTGCAAAAGCCGATGACCTCAGATTGCCCGCGGGATTCGTACTCCGCACGCACCCGGGCGAACTCCTCGTCGGTCATCTCGCCTTGCTCTGGCGGCAGGTCATCCCCTTCGTGCATGGTGGCGGTTAAGCGGTTGGTGGTGGTAAAGTTGTCAATGCTCGGCTCGCAAAGCTGCGAAAGGGCAAAGGTCTCCACACCCTCGGCAATACGGTACAGCATCCCGTTTTGCTTGCTGATGGCGAGGTAGACTTGTCCGAATTTCGCGTCAATGCCAAGGTCCATATAAAAGGCGATGTCGATCTGCTCGGGGTCGATCCCCGCGTCCTGCAGAGCCGTTCGCGCCTTGTCCGATAGCGTATCAAGCGGTAACATCAAACACACTCCTTCCATAAAAAGAAAATGTTTTTTTATACTAACATATAAATAAAATACTTTCAAGTGACTTCAACCAATGATATCATAAACCGCCCCCAAAAACAACCCTTTTGCCGAATTTTGACTTGGGCAATGGCGTCAAAATGTGTTGCTCGGGATGTAAATTTATGGGCAATTTGCCAAAAGCGTCTTTCCTTTTGGTGACGTATTGAAAAACGATCCAAAATATGCTATAATAAATATCTCAGTTTTTCGGGGAGGTGGCAAGCATGATCGGAAATACACCCTTGATCTTTCTTGAACGCATGAAAACCGTGCAGAATTGGCAGGCAGAGGTGCTTGTCAAGTGCGAATGGTGCAATCCTGCAGGCTCTGCCAAGGATAGAGCCGTCAAGTGCATGCTGGACGACGCGATTGCCAAGGGCAAGCTGGCCGTGGGTGGCACGGTGGTGGAATCTACCTCGGGAAACACGGGCATTGCGCTTGCGGCGCAGGCCTCTGCCATGGGCATTTCTGCCGTGATCGTCATGCCGGACAGCATGTCGCGGGAACGCATTTCACTCATGCGCGCAAGAGGCGCACGCGTGGTGCTGACGCCCGCAGCGCTTGGCATGCAGGGCGCACTTGCTGAGGCGGAGAGAATTGTGGCCGATACCGAGGGCGCGATCATGTTGGGGCAATTTGATAACCCCGCCAACGCGCAGGCGCATTACATGACCACGGGCCCCGAGCTCCTGGCGCAGACGGGCGGAAAGCTTGACCTTTTGGTTGCCTGCGTGGGCACGGGCGGTACGCTGAGCGGTACGGGTAAGTACTTAAAGGAAAAGATCCCGGGCATACGCGTAGTTGCCGTTGAGCCTGCCGAGTCGCCTTTGCTGTCACGCGGTGTTACGGGTGCGCACGGCATTCAGGGCATTGGCGCAAACTTTATTCCAAGCGTGTTGGACAGAACCGTTTATAGCGAGGTTTTGACCGTCACCACCGAGCAGGCAATGGCGTTTTGCAAGCTGCTCGGCACGACCGAAGGGCTGCTTGGCGGTATTTCCTCGGGGGCAGCTATGGCTGCAGCGGACACGCTTGCGCGACACGCGGACATGGCGGGCAAGAGAATTGCCGTGATTTTGCCCGACGGAGGAGAGAGATATTTATCAACGGGGCTTTATGACTAAAGCTGAAAAGAGGATAGAGATATGAAAAGAATCGTAACCGTGCAGGATATTTCCTGCGTTGGCAAGTGCTCGCTGACCGTGGCGTTGCCCATCATTTCGGCCATGGGCGTGGAGGCTGCCATTTTGCCCACCGCCGTGCTGTCCACGCACACGGCCTTCAAAAAGGGCTTTACCTTGCATGATCTGACAGGCGAGATTGCCCCCATCACCGCGCATTGGAGGAGCGAGGGCATTGATTTTGACGCGATCTATACGGGGTATCTTGCGTCGTTTGATCAGATCGATCTGGTCAAGCAGATGGCAAAGGATTTTCCGGACGCGCTTTTGTTTGTTGACCCCGCTATGGGCGACAACGGCAAGTTATATTACGGCTTTGACGAGGCGTTTGCGAAAAAAATGGCCGAGCTTTGTGCCGTGGCCGATATCATCGTGCCCAATATGACCGAGGCTGCGTTTATGCTGGGGATTCCGTACGTATCCGAAGGCTATAGCGAGGAGTACGTCAAGGACGTGCTGCGCAAGCTTTGCGCCATGGGCGCAAAAAGGGCCGCGCTGACGGGTGTCAGCCTTGACGCGCACAAGACGGGTGTGATGGCTTACGACAGCCAAACGGGCGAATTTTTCTCGTATTATCACGATCGCATCCCGGTGCAGTATCACGGCACGGGCGACGTGTTTGCCTCCACCTGCGTGGGCGCTTTGATGAGAGGGAAGAGTCTTGAACAGGCGCTGACCATTGCCGCGGACTATACCTGCGAGAGCATCCGTCTGACCGAGGCCGAGCCCGGACACAACTGGTACGGCGTCAATTTCGAGCAGGCGATCCCCATGCTGCTCAAAAGCCTTTGAGAATAATCAAATAAATTAGTTGCCGCAGGGGCTGGCGAACGCAGTTCGCCCCTACGAGTGTTTTTGTTTTGGGTTTTATATTGTAAAATTCTTACACAAATTCTCGTAGGGGCGAACTGCGTTCGCCAGCCCCTGCGGCAACTATTCATAAAGCAAACAAGGATTGCATTCATGTGATACAGCCCTTGTTTTGTTCGCGATTTCCGCCAATTTGTCAACCCGATGATGCTGCTTTGCTTTTTTATTTGATATATTATCCGATTTTGTCGCCAAAGTTCTTGATTTTTGTCTTTCGACTTGGTATAATAAGATGAATGATTATAATGTGGGGGAGAATGCCCCGTAAAGGAGACAGTATGGAAAGAGTATCCAAGCATAATTATTATCTTGATATTGCACAAACAGTTGCAGAGAGAAGCACCTGCCTGCGCAAAAAATACGGCTCGATCATTGTCAAAAACGACGTCATCGTGTCCACAGGCTATAACGGCTCGCCCAGAGGTCGCAAGAATTGCTCGGACATTTCCTATTGCATGCGCGAGCATTTGCAGATTCCACGCGGTGAGAGATATGAGCTTTGCCGCTCGGTACACGGCGAGGCCAACGCCATCATTGCCGCATCTCGCGAGCAGATGCTGGGCGCAGATCTTTACATGGCTTGCGTAGACCCGGGGGACGGCTCGATCGTAGGCGGCACCTGCTCTTGCATGATGTGCAAGAGAATGGTGATCAACGCGGGCATCGCGCGCGTCATCATTCGCGATACCAAGGACGAATTCCGCATCATCGATGTCTCGGATTGGATCGAAAACGACGACTCTTTGAGCGGTCAGTTCG
>CAZCRV010000166.1:0-4751 GCA_964501175.1 uncultured Clostridium sp. | reverse complement strand
ATGGGGAGCTGATCAGCATGGATTCCATGCAGATCTATCGCGGCATGGATATCGGAACGGCCAAGCCCACGAAAGAGGAGCAGGCCTGCGTGGTGCACCACATGATCGACGTGGTCGATCCCTGTGAGAGCTATTCGAGCGGGGCGTACGTTGAAGCCGCAACAAAGGTGATTGGCGAGATTAGCGCACGTGGAAAGCTGCCCGTTCTGTGCGGCGGCACGGGGCTTTATCTGGACGGACTTTTGCGCGGTGGCTACGGGGAGAATTATGCAGACCCCGCGGTGCGCGCCGAGCTGGAGGATTTTGCGGACAAAGAGGGCGCGATCGCGCTGCACAAGCGACTTTGCAAGGTTGACCCCGAGAGTGCGGCGGCCACGCACCCCAACAATGTCAAAAGAGTCATTCGCGCGCTGGAGATCTATCTGATCAGCGGCAAGACCAAGACCGAGCTTGACAGGCTTTCGCAGACAGCACAGCCCGCGATCGACGCGCTGGTATTCGGCATTCGCTACAACGACCGCGAGGTGCTGTACGACCGCATCGAGCGCCGCGTGGATCAGATGCTTGCCAAGGGTCTTGCCGAGGAGACCGAGCGGCTGTGGAAGGCGGGCGTATTTGAGACCAACTCCACCGCGGCAGGCGCGATCGGATATAAGGAGATCTTGCCCTTTGTCAAGGGGTATTGCAGCCTTGAAGCGGCTGCGGCCGAGCTCAAAACGGCGACGCGCCGCTACGCCAAAAGGCAGATGACGTGGTTTTACGCAAAGCCTTACGTGACCTGGATCGACGCCGACCCCGAGGGAAACGTGCGCACATTTAAAGAGATTGTAAATATTTGCGAAAACGCGTGCAAAGACAAAGGATTTCTGTTATAATAATAAGATAGCAGACTGTGGAAAGGAGTGAGATGTGATGGACAGAACCAAGGCAAGAAGCATTGCGCTGCGCTGTTCGGTCGTACTGGTTGCGATCGGCATGCTTGTGTATATCATCCATTATTGCCTGGGGCAATTCAGCACCTCACTCTCCACGCTTCCTACGCAGGAGATCACCGATTATACCATTCTGAGCACCGAGGTGTACGTGTTCCGCGACGAGCAGGTCATCACCTCAGACGTCCCCGCTCCCGTGCAGTATCTGTACCGTGACGGTGAGAGAGTGCCGCGCGACGCGGTGTACGCCGTGACCCACTATAGGGCGGACGCAACGCCCGAGCAGATCGCTTCGCTGCAGGAGCAGCTGGACGACATCAGCGAGCAGATCGCGCTGTTGGAAAACAGCGACAAGGCAGGCTCTCTGATCACCTCGCTCAAGGAAAATCAGGAGTCGGTCAAGCAAAGCTATTATCGCGTGCTGGAGGATCTGGCCGCGGGCACGTACCAAAATGCGCTGTCCGAGAGCCGCGATCTGCTTTCCTTTATGAGCACCTACGGCATGCTGACCGGTGCACACAGCTCGTCGCAAATGATCGCGGCACTGGGGCTGCAGCGTCAAGCGCTGCTGGACGGCTGGGGCGGCACTAAGACCTCCTATAAAACCGATTTCAGCACCAATTTCGTGCACAAATGCGACGGCTACGAGGGCGTATTTGATTATTCCAAGGTCATGGATATGACGACCGAGGAGTTTTACGCCATGACCGAGCAGGAACCCGTATCGACTGAGCGCGCAGTGGGAAAAATGATCAACAGCCACACCTGGTACGCGGCCATTCCCATGGATAAGGACAGCGCCGAGAGATTTGAGACGGGCAGCACGTATACCTTCTCCTTTATCGATAACGGCGGCATGGAGTTATCCCTGACGCTGCAAAGAGTACTGGAGGCAACCGAGGAGCGCGAGGGCGTGCTGATCTTTTCCTGCGAGCAAACTCCGCCCGATTTTTCATTCCTTCGTACTCAGCGCGTGCAGAGTGTGGTGGAGGAGATCACGGGCTATCGCGTGCCCACCGAGGCGTTGCGCGTGCATAATAGCGAAAAGGGTGTGTTTATCTTAGAGGACAGCTCTGTGGAATTCAGACGCGTCACCATCGTGCGCGAGGGCGCAGGATATTATATCGTGCAGACCTATGAGCAGGATGCCGTGGCAGGCGCGGGCAAGGCGAAATATCTGCAGCGAAATGATCTGATCATTACGGCGGGCAGAGATTTGTATATCGGCAAAATGTACGGGTAAGGAATATGGATAAACTAAAGCAACAGGTCGCAGCGGTGCAAGAGGGGATCAGAGAGGCAGCCATAAAGGCAGGTCGCGATCCTTCCGAAATCGTGCTGCTGGCCGCAACCAAATATGCAGACGCAGAGCAGATCAACGCGCTGCCCGCGCTCGGTGTCCATGACATCGGGGAAAACCGCGTGCAGGCGCTGCTTGAAAAGTGGGACGCGCTGGATAAGGAGAATTTGCGCGTGCACTTTATCGGCTCGCTGCAGAAAAACAAGGTCAAGTATATTGCGGACAAGGTGTGCATGATCCACTCTTTGGACAGCGTGGAGCTTGCGCGTGAGATCGAAAAGCAATGCGCAAAGCACGACAAGGTCATGGACGTGCTGGTCGAGATCAACTGCGCGGGCGAGCAAAGCAAGGGCGGCGTTGCCCCCGAGCAGGTGCTTGCGTTGTGTGTGGCGCTTTCAGAGTTTGAGCACGTCAGATTGCGCGGATTTATGACCATGGCGCCCAAATGCCCCGAGAAAGAGCAATATTATAAATATTTTGGCGAAACTTTTGCCCTTTGTCTTGACATTTGGACAAAAAAACTACATAATATAGGTATACCCATGATTATGTCTATGGGTATGTCCAACAGCTACGACGTAGGCATTGCATGCGGATCAACGCTTGTGCGCGTCGGCAGCAGCTTGTTTTGTTGAAAATTTGAGTATAGATAAATTACAGGAGGACAGAGAGTATGAACATTTTCAAGAAATTCACCAAGGATCCCGAGCCAGAAGAGTTTTTGGATGACGGCTACGATAACGGCTACTACGATGAATTTCCCCAGGATAACGAGGGCGTGGTGACCGACGCTGCGGTAGAAGAGGTCAACCCGGTAGAAGAGATCGTGGAGCAGCCCGAAATGCGCGAGCCCCAGCCCCTGCCCAAAAAGCCGCTCGAGCCTGCAAAGCCCGCTGTCAAGTATTTTGTGCCTGCCGAGCTTGCGGACAGACAAAAGGCTGTTTCCAAGCTGGCCGAGGGTTACATAGTCATGCTTTTGGACGTGGATGCAATGGAAAGAGACGTATTCGTACGCTTCTTTGACTATATTATGGGTGCCGTACAGGCGCTGGACGGTGATATTTGCAAGATCAACAAGTCCACGCTGGCGCTGATTCCTTATGGAGCTGATGTTGCGGATCTGGACGAGGATGAGCTTCTGGCAGGTGCCGAGGAGCAGGAATCTGCCGGGGAGCAGGACAAGGAATAATTCGGAGGATTTGCTTTGGCAGTCTTTATGTATGTGCTGGTCAGCACGATTTCGCTGCTGATCGATATGTTTTGTCTGATCATGCTGGTGCGGGCCATCTTTTCCTGGTTTCCCACCGAAAATGAGGGCAAGCTGCAAAGGATCGTATTTCATATGACCGAGCCGATCATTGCCCCCGTACGCAAGTTTTTGTGGCGCATGGGCTGGTTCCAGGGTCTGCCGATCGATATGTCGTTTATGGTCACGTATCTGCTCTTGACTCTTTTGCAGATCACGCTTTCGTTTGCAACGCTGTGAGTATGCAAGGCAAGAGCGGACAGGACGAGATTTTATATGCGCAACTGCGTGATATGATGCAACGCGCGGGTAGGGGAGCATGGGCTTGCAGCCGGTTTCTGACCCCGCGCGAAGCGCGTTTAGCGCAAGGTCTGGTTGCGCGTGAGGGCGGGGACGTTTTTTGCGTCCTTGCGGGAGGGTACGACGAGGCCGAGAGAGTCAAGGCCTTTGTGCTGCCCGAATTTATGAATGAGCCGGAGTATTATACTGCGGTGATAGGGCAGGAGATCTGCGCCCTTTGCTTGCGCGGCGGCGGATTTTGTACGCTCTCGCATCGCGATTATCTGGGCGCTTTGCTGGCGCTTGGCATTGAGCGGCATGTGCTGGGGGATCTGATCGTGCTGGACGACGCGCGTGCGGTGCTGTTTTGCAACGCCGACATCGCAGCCTACATTTGCGCGGAGCTTGTGCGCGTGGGCAAGGATGGCGTCAAGGTGCAAAGATTGCCGGATGACGCACACATCGAGATCCCCAAACGATATAAAAGCGTCACCGACACGGTTGCGTCAGCGCGCTTTGATTGCATTGCCGCGGCCCTGGCGGGTCTTTCGCGCGAAAGGGCACAAATGCTGATCCGCGCGGGGGAGTGCACTCTCGACTACGAGCCCTGCGACAAATGCGATAAGATCATAGAGCCCCCTTGCGTGATCTCGCTGCGCGGATACGGAAAATTCCGCGTGGATGACGTGAGCATGCAAACCAAAAAGGGAAGACTGCGCATGCTTGCGCAAAAATATATCTGAGTCTGAAAATAATTTTTTTTACACATAAAGGAGCTATCAAGTTATGGCTAAGGATTACACAAGTACGCTGAATTTGCCCAGCACCTCGTTTGCCATGCGTGCAAATCTGCCGCAGCGCGAGCCCGAGATGCTTAAGTATTGGGAGAACATGGATCTGTATGCGCGTCTGCAAGAGCAGAATGCGGACAAGCCCGCCTTCATTCTGCACGACGGCCCTCCCTTCTCCAACGGCAATATTCACATGGGTACTG
>CAZCRV010000165.1:0-4789 GCA_964501175.1 uncultured Clostridium sp. | reverse complement strand
TATGATGCATCTCACCCACCGCAACCGCGTCGATCATTTCGCGAATTCTCCGCGAGATTCTCTTCCGCTGCGGTCCCCCCTCTCCAGCGGAGAGGACCCATTTTTACCATCCTTTTCGGTGGTTTGGCAAGAGAAATGCGCTACATAAGCCTTCTCCGCTGGAGAGGGGGGACCGCAGCGGAGCGAGTTTTGGCAAGGCACGAGCCAAAACGAGAGAAGCGATTGTGGTGGGTGAGATTCATCATGCGGCCGCTCCTTCACCTGAGTGGTCAAGCGGTGTTGTCGTGAAATGAGAAAGTGAAGGCTTTTGCTGTTATAAGCGTTAGGAAATTGTGTGTTGATGCAACCCTTGACACACCCGACCTTTGGTGATATAATATACCATGGAAGAATGTGTGAAAGGGGGTCCTTTATGAACACGTATGATAAACAATATAAAGCCTTGACGCTGCGCCTGGGCTTTGCTTTGCTGTTTTGGTTCGTGCTTTTGCAGGGATCTATGACGCTGCTCAGCATTGCCGACCTGCTCCTTGAGAGCGTGCTGCCCGAAAAGGCGGGCAATCTCTTTTATTGGGGCTTTTATAACGTATTCTATTTCGCCTCCTTCATGCTGCCCGTGCCGTTTTTTATGCTGATCAGTAAGAAAATCCCCACGCAGCCCATGTTCTTTGATCTGCGCTTGCCCCGTCATTTTCTGCTCTCCTGCATCGCGGGCGTGGGTATGATCACCGCGGTGGGACAGATCAATTCGCTGCTGGTTGCCCCCTTTGTGGGCGAGAGCAACGAATCCACCGAGATGCTGCTGGAGTTGATTGCAAAGGGCAACGGATATATGGTGGTGCTGGTGTTTGTCATGCTTGTCATCGTGCCGCCCATTTGTGAGGAATTTTTGTTCCGCGGCCTGGTGCTGGGCAATTTGCTGCCGTACGGCAAGGTGGTTGCCATTGTGGGCAGCGCACTCATGTTTGCGGCCATGCACCAAAGCTACACGCAGTTTTTGTATACCGCCATGGCGGGCGTGCTGCTTGGCATTTTGTACGTCAAGTCGCGCTCGATCTGGCCGCCTATGCTTTTACATATGCTCAACAATCTGGTCTCCTTTGTGCAAATGGTTATCATGGCGCGCGTTTCGGACGAAATGCTTGCCAACCGCATCATGATCGCCATGAATCTGCTTATTATGTTTGCAGGTCTGATTGCTTTTGCGATCCTGGTGCTGCTTGCAAAGTGCAAGGAGAAAGCGCAGGAGAGTGCGGGCAGCGCGTTTGGCGTCACGCCCGAGCACTTTGAGCAACCGATCAAGCTGTCCGACGGCATGGCCGTCAAGGGCTTTTTCTCGCCCTCAATCGCGGTATTTATTTGCCTGAGCATCGTTATGGCGGTGTTTGGCCTGATTATGGAGCACATAGCATGAGTAGTGATATGACATATATGGAACGCGCCCTGGAGCTTGCCGGTAAAGGTGCAGCTTTGGGCGAGGTGCCCGTGGGAGCGGTGGTCGTCAAGGATGGGCAGATCATTGCCGAAGCGCATAACGAGCGCGAGATTTTACCCGATGCCACGGCGCATGCCGAGGTGCTGGCCATTCGTCGCGCCTGCGCTGCGCTTGGCACAAACCGACTGTCGGGCTGTACGCTTTACGTGACCTTGGAGCCTTGCCCCATGTGCGCGGGCGCGCTTGTCAACGCAAGAGTGGATCGCGTGGTATATGGCGCATACGACGCGCGCGGAGGCGCTTGCGGCAGCCTTTTGCGCATTCAGAAATATCCGCTTTACCATATGCCAGAATTCGAGGGCGGCGTGATGGAGCGGGAGTGTGCCGCGATCTTAACCGAATTTTTCGCAAATAAACGATAGCATTCAAAGAAAGGAGAGAGCAGTATGATACTGATACTGGCCGAAAAGCCCAGCCTTGGCAGAAATATTGCCGCCGCGATTGAGCAGATTCCGGGTAACTCCCGCATGCATAAATGCGACGGCTTTATGGAAGGCAACGGATATTTGGTTTCCTGGGCGTTTGGTCATCTGTTTTCTCTTGCCGACGTAGAATATTATTCGCCCAGCCCCGACGGACGCTGGAGCATGGAGAATCTGCCTTGCTTCCCGGGGCAGTTCCATTTTGAGCTGCGACGTGGCAGCGACAAGCGCGTGGACAGCGGCGTGATCAAACAGTACGAGACCATTCGTGCGCTGTGCAACCGTGCCGACGTGGACACCATCGTCAACGCAGGCGACGCGGATCGCGAGGGTGAGATCATCATCCGCCTTTGCATTCAGCACGCCTTGACCGAGTCAAAAAGCCTCAAGCGCCTTTGGCTGCCCGACCAGACCCCCGAAACGGTCATTGCAGCGCTTTCCGATCTTAAGGATGCCTCCGAATACGACAGCCTTGCGGGCGAAGGCTTTGCGCGCACCTATATCGACTGGCTGTACGGTGTCAATCTGACCCGCTACGCCACGCTCAAATGCGGTTCCTTAATGCGTGTCGGACGCGTCATCGTGCCCATCGTGCGCGCCATTTACGAGCGCGATATGGCAATCAAGAACTTTGTGCCCGGAAAATATTGCGTGATCGCCAGTAAAGAGCAGACCAACGGCGAGGTGGTCGAGCTTGTGGGCAAGACCAAATTCAAGCCGGAGGAATACTTCAAGGCTGAGCAGCTTTGCCGCGCGTATAACGAGGCGGACGCCGTCGTGACCGCGGTCAAGCGCAAAAAGGATACCATCATGCCGGGCAAACTGTATTCGCTTTCCAAGCTGCAAAGCACGCTGGCAAAGAAATACAAGATGCCCATGAAGGATAGTTTGGAGATCGTGCAGAAGCTGTATGAGCAGGGATATCTGACCTACCCAAGAACCAACTCGGAGTATTTGGCCACGGCCGAGAAGGATAAGGTCAAAAAGATCCTTGCGGGCATTGCTAAGATCGGCTATCCCGTAACCTTCAAGGACAGCAAAAAGATTTTCGACGACTCCAAGATCGAGTCACACTCGGCCATCACCCCGACCTATAAGATCCCCGAAAAGGGAAGATTGAGCGAGGCCGAAAACCAGGTGTATTCCACTGTGTTCCGCAGATTCGTGGCGGTGTTCTGCGCCAAGGATTGCCTTGCCGAGCGCACCGAGATCACGGTCAAGGTGGGCAACTACGAGGAATTTTCTCTTAAGGGTACGGTGATTTTAGAGCCCGGTTGGATGAAATACGACGACGGTGGTGCCAAGGACAAGGTTCTGCCGAGATTGGAGAAGGGCGACAAGGTCAACCATATCTTCAAGCCCATGGAAAAGGAGACCTCACCTCCCAAGCATTATACCACCGAAACGCTGCTCGGCTATCTCAAAAACCCCTTCCGCGAGGAAAAGGCGGCAGACGACGAGCAGGCGGCGCAGCTGGCAGACAGCATGGGCGTCAATGACGCAGCCGAGTATAAGGCCATGCTGGAGGGCGTGGAGCTTGGCACCGAGGCAACGCGCACGGGCATTATTGACAACGCGCGCAATTCAGGCTACATTCAGCTCAAAAAGGACGTGTATACTATTCTGCCCGGCGGCATCTATCTGGTCGAATCCTTAGACCGCATGGGCATCGGCATGGATAAATACAAGACGTGCGAGATGGGTCGCGCGCTCAAGCAGGTGTTCCGCGGGCAGTCCACCATCGGCGACGCGGTGGGGCTTGCCGAGCGCGAGATCGGTGCGATCTTCCGCGCACAGCACGAGGGTGTGGGAACGGACAACGATATTGGCATGTTCGGTGACCATATCGGAGAGTGCCCCATGTGCGGTAAGGAGATCTTCCGCGGCAAGTACGGCTACGTCTGCGTGGGATACAAGGAGGGCTGTCCGTTTACCATTCGCACTTACATTTGCGGCAAAACCATATCGATCGGGATTGCCAAGCAGCTGATTGCGTGCGGTGAGACCGAGGTGCTGGATGGATTTGTCTCGCAAAAATCGGGCAAGAGCTTTACCGCAAAGCTCAAAATGAAGGAGGGCAAAACCACCTTTGTCTTTGTCGATACCCCGCGCCCACAAGAGGGTAGTGCACCCATGAGCGGCGGTAAGTGGGCCGATCCCGCAAGCGAGTTCCCACCAATACCCGATGAACCACCCGCGTGGTTGTGAGATTTTTTATCTGACACCTCGTAGGGGCGATTCATGAATCGCCCGTATATTACAAAACACAACGCAACGGGCGATTCATGAATCGCCCCTACGAAAAATCGTCGATCCCAAGGAGTCCCATATGTCCATCATCTTAATCGGCATGCCCTCGTGCGGCAAAAGCACACTGGGGGTCTTACTTGCCAAAAAACTGGGTCTGGAATTCATCGATTCCGACCTGCTGATCCAAAAAAAGCACGGAAAGCTGTTGCACGAGCTGATCGAGGAGAGAGGAAACGAGGCGTTTTTAACGCTGGAATCCGAGGTCAACTGCGCCATGACGGCTACCGACGCGGTCATCGCCACGGGCGGCAGCGCAGTATACAGCGAGGCTGCTATGCGCCACCTTTCCACACTCGGCAAGATCGTGTATATCCAAATCTCGTATGAGGAAATGGCTTCGCGCCTTGGCGACTACGCGCACCGCGGCGTCATCATGCCTGCGGGATATACGCTGTGCGATCTGTACGACGAGCGCACCGCGCTTTACGAGCACTACGCCGACGTCACGGTCTCGGGCGAGGGCGGCATGTCCGCAGCCATCGAGAGGATTGCATCTGTATTGTAAAGAAAAGGGGCTGAGTCAAAAGCTTTTTAAGAAGCGAATGGCTCAGCCTTTTGCTAT
>CAZCRV010000164.1:0-4793 GCA_964501175.1 uncultured Clostridium sp. | reverse complement strand
CGATTGCGGGAATCATCGTTATGTCGGGCATCGTATTTCCTGTTTCCCATTTTGAAACAGCTTGAAATGATACTCCAAGGTAGTTTGCGAAAACCTCTTGAGAGATGTTTTTCTGTTTTCTTAAGGATTTGATTTTTTCTCCAAGTTTAATCATAGTATTACCTCCAATTTGTTTGGGATCAGCGCTTATCCTAATACTATTATAGCATACTTGACTGAAAAAACAATAACTCGTTTGGAGAGAATTTTTCTAACTCAAGTTGAATTTGCTTGAAGAAATTTGTTATTTATCAGAACTTGCTTATATATGAAAACCACCGCCGAGAAAGCTCTCGGCGGTGGTTTGTTACTTCAAAATGATGTATGTTGTAGGCATTTCACCCGCGTGCCAATTAGGAATCAACTTCCCTTCCTCAACCAAGCGGTAAGCAGGTAGAGAAATTGCACCGGTGTGCTTTTCCATATAGGCAACTGCCTCGACCTGTTCCTGCAGATGCTTGGGGGTATGTTCCATCATAATGGTAACAGTGGCATTATGCAGTTGATCCAGCATAGGCTTAATTGTTTCTGACACAAAATGTTCTGCCATAGCTTGCACGCATGCATACTGCTTTGTCGTATAGATGGGCATATTCACACAAAATCCCTTTTCCGTCTTGCTGACATATCCCATACGAATCAAGTCGGCCACGGCTTCCAAATCGTACTCGCTCAGCTTTTGACAGTCTCCACGGGCAATATCACAGAGGATATTGAGATAACGTTGGTTGCCAAAAAAATCGTGATGATCGCCATAGGGCTTAGGAAGGTAATCATAGAACATCACACGATCTCCGTGTACGCCATCTAACTCACAGAAGTTGAATAGATATTGGGGTGTATCCGAGCCAGAGGTTTCCTCACACCACTGGCAAGCGCGTCCTCCCCAGCCGGTCGTGGGAATATTCAATTTCATAATCTCGTCAAAAGGTTCGATCGCACGAAGCAAGGGGATAAGAAGCTGCCAACGTAGGGTGTTGTCGGAGAAATCCGCACCTGCAAAACCGATTTCCTTGTAGGCGGATAGGTTGGCGTCCAAATAGGTAGCCATATAGTTGGCCAGTTTGCGGCGATAGTTCTCGCTTGCTGCATTCATTTCCCGACGGCAGTCTGCTGTGATAATGATAACGCCGGTTTTGTACCGAGGTCCTTCGGGTAACAAGATTTTCTTTTCGACAAGTGCTTTTATCTCATCGTCAAGATAAGGAAGCGGGACGCCTGTTTCAAGGCTGATTTGCTGAGCTGTTAAGGCATCATTATAACAAGCACTGACAATGTTTTGTCTGATTTTACTTTGCATAAAATCCCAAAAATGGTTGGGTCCTTCACCGGCATACAGTGGGATCAGTGTTTTGGGATTGTAACTGAGTTCTCCAAGGTTTCTTTCCATACTCATTCCTTCTTTCAATATTTTTCGTGATTTGAACAGCAGGTATTTTACCATACTTTCGGAAATGGCAAGCGCAGATGAAATTTCAGAACAAGAACGTCCGCCAATGTAATAGAAAATCGTTGCTTTTCGATATTTCTCGGATAACAAAGTAAGCTCACGACGAAGCAGATATATATCGTTATTATCATCTTCCAAGAGCACGTCGTCCGAGGCAATATCTTCAGTCAATTCGCAAGTGTTATTTTTTAACTTTTTTCGATACCACTGCTTATAGACATTTCCTGCAACGCCCCACATAAAAGCATAAAACGCTTTGTCGTCGCGAATATTTTCAGCCGATTTTATCAACTCATATAGAATTTCTTGTGACAAATCCTCTGCTTCTTCTCGCGTAGGCGTTTTAGCCATACAGTAAGAAAAAATCGTTTTAGATACTTCCTCTATTTTTTCGTGCAATTCCATTGCGGTCATCTGCTCACCTCCTTGTTGTTTTTAGAAGCTTCTGCCTTAATAGTGAAAGAAAAATGATTTGGTTAATGTTTCTCGCAAATATTATATCATAAATTTGTGAATTAATCTACATAAAGTATTTGTAACCACAAATGAAGTGCTTGTAAAAAAGAAGACAGAGAACGTAAAAACATTCTCTGTCTTTTTCAATACAACACCATTGTCTACGGTTTTCTTTTTATTCTTCCGCTTTATCGGCCGCAGAAAGTGCCGGCGTTTCTAACTCCACGAGCTCCTTGAGCACGTATTCCGGCTTTGTCTTGCCGTTGACGCAATCCTCGTGCACGATCACCTCGCGAATATCCTCGCGCGACGGAATTTCGTACATCAGATTCAGCATCATGCCTTCCATAATGGAACGCAAGCCGCGTGCGCCCGTGTTGCGTTGAATGGCCTCGGCCGCAATCGCCCTCAGCGCATCCTCGTCAAAGGAGAGCTGTACGCCATCCATTTCAAAGAGCTTTTGATATTGCTTGAGCAGGGAATTCTTCGGCTCGCTCAAAATACGCACCAGTGCGTCCTTATCCAGATCGTTCAGCGGAACGATCATGGGGATACGTCCAACCAACTCGGGAATCAAACCGAATTTTACGATATCATGCGGTGTCACGTCACGGAAGATACCGTCGGCACGTCGCTCCTCTTTCTTCTTGATCTCGCTGGAAAAGCCGATCGTTTGATTGCCGCGTCGCTTTTCAATGACCTTATCCAATCCGTCAAAGGCGCCGCCGCAAATAAAGAGGATATTTTGGGTATTGATCTGAATGAATTCCTGATTGGGGTGCTTGCGTCCGCCTTGCGGAGGGACATTGGCAACCGTGCCCTCAAGGATTTTCAAGAGTGCCTGCTGCACGCCTTCGCCAGAAACGTCACGGGTAATGGAACGGTTTTCGCTTTTGCGAGCGATCTTATCGATCTCATCAATATAAATAATGCCTTTTTCGGCAAGCTCGATATCGTAATCGGCCGCTTGGATCAAGCGGAGCAGAATGTTTTCAACGTCCTCGCCCACGTAACCTGCTTCGGTCAGCGTCGTAGCGTCAGCAATGGCAAAGGGAACCTTTAAGGATTTGGCAAGTGTTTGTGCCAGATAGGTTTTTCCGACACCCGTCGGACCGATCAAAAGCACGTTGCTCTTTTGCAGCTCGATCTCCGATTCCTCACCGTTTCTATACAAGATTCTCTTGTAATGATTGTAGACAGCAACCGATAGGGCAACCTTAGCCTCGTCTTGACCGATCACGTACTCGTCGAGAACCTCTTTGATCTGCATCGGCTTTGGCAACGTGTCAAAGGTCAGATCATCAATCCCCGATTGCACGGTCGTATGCTCCTCAATCAGTTGTTGGCAGGCATCTACACAAAAATCGCAGATGTACGTGCCGGTGGGGGAGGGAATCAAAAAATTTACTTGGTTTTCCTTGCGCCCACAAAAGGAGCAGTATCGCATGGTGGGCGTGTTATTGTTTGTAGAAGACATCGTTATCCTTTCAAGAGTAGCCTAAGTGGGCTCGAATCAACATCGGTTCGAACCCACTTAAGCGAAATCTTATGCTCTCTTGGCAAAAATTTTATCAATCAGTCCGTATTCCAGGGCCTGCTGTGCTGTCATGAAGTTATCACGCTCGGTATCGCGTGCGATCTCTTCAACCGAACGGCCGGTATTCTCAGCAAGAATGCGATTGAGGTTATCACGCGTACGCAGAATCAGGTCTGCCTGAATTTTAATATCGGATGCTTGCCCCTTGGCACCGCCAAGCGGTTGATGAATCATAATCTCGCTGTTGGGAAGCGCAATACGCTTACCCTTGGCGCCCGCAGAGAGCAGAAATGCTCCCATGCTTGCCGCCATACCGATACAAATGGTCGATACGTCGCACTTGATATAATTCATGGTATCGTAAATGGCCATACCGGCCGTTACCGATCCACCGGGGCTGTTGATGTAAAAGCTGATGTCTTTATCGGGATCCTGTGCTTCCAAAAAAAGAAGCTGCGCAACAACCAAGGAAGCGGTCGCATCGTTTACCTCGTCGGACAAAAAAATAATTCTGTCATTAAGCAGACGGGAAAAAATGTCGTAAGAGCGTTCTCCCTTGCCGGTCTGTTCGACGACCATAGGAACGAGAGCGTCATACATTTTGGGATTGTAGTTAAACATGTTCATTTACCTCCAAATTGGGTTGCATTTCGGATCGGAGCGGAGAAAACTTACGCGTTCTTCTCCGTGATAACTGCCTTTTCCTTTACAAGATCCATTGCCTTCTTGAGCTTCATATCCTCGGCGATGGCTTCGGCGGCAATGCTTGCCTTGACCTCAGCAACATCAATACCGTAAGCGTTTGCGATCTTCTCGTATTCGCCATTGATGTCCTCTTCGGTTACCTCAACGTTCTCAAGAACGGCGATCTTCTCCAGAGCAAGTCTTGCCTTGACCTGGCGCTCTGCCTGAGGTCTCATCTGCTCGCGGAGCATATCAAGAGTCTGACCGGTGTACTTGAAGAAGGTATTGAGATCCAGGCCCTGTGCGCGGAGTCTGTTGTCGTAATCGCGGACGAAATTTTCGGTTTCTTCTACGAACATGGGCTCGGGAATATCTGCCTCAAGCTTTTCGATGAGAGCCTCAACCAACTTTTCCTCTACGGCATTATCTGCAGCAGCGGCATGTCTCTTTTCAATCTTTGCCTTCATATCGGCCTTATATTCATCAAAGGTGTCAAATTCCGAAACATCCTTGGCGAAATCGTCGTCAAGCGCGGGAAGCTCAACCTTGGTCAGCGCGTGGATCTTTACCTTGAAGGTAGCCTCCTTGCCTGCGAGCTCCTCCGCATGATACTCGGTGGGGGAGGTA
>CAZCRV010000163.1:0-4818 GCA_964501175.1 uncultured Clostridium sp. | reverse complement strand
ATCTTTTTGTATTCGCCGTCCACCGTCGCCATGACCTTGGGTGCGTGCTCTGCGCCCCATTGCGTAAACAGGTGCGCGATCTCAAAATAATTGATGCCCACGCGGTCGCACATGTCGATCCAGCGGTCAAGCTTGTCGTAGCCGAAGGTATAGGTGTCGCCGTTTTTACAAACGTCCACGAGCTGCACCGTGGTGCGCTCGCCGCCTATGACCGTATCAAGTGCGGGCGTGAAAATGGGAGTCAGCAGCAAATTGATGCCGTTTCTGTGCGCGGTGCGCGCAAAATTTTCCACGATTCTCCAATGCTCCTCGCTCCAGGCGGGCACGTTATAGTAGTTGGCAAGGCAATCCGCGTGGAACCATTGCGTCACGCGCATTTCCTGATCGGGCAGCGTGGCGTTAATGACTTTTACCTCAAAGCACTCCTTTGCCACCTCGTTGCCAAGGCCGTCCACCAGGGTTACAGCCATGGGGTAAGTACCTGCGGCCACCGAGCCGTCAAGGTCAAATTCGATCCATGCGCTCTGGGTCTGATCCTTCATGATAGAGACCGCGCCGCCATAGTGCAGGGGTTGCAGCAGATCGGGGTAGAGACCGGGCTCTGTGCGCAGGTAGTTGTTTGTATCCGCACCCGGGAAGATTGCAATGTCAACGGGGATATCCTTGACGCTTCTCACGCTTGCAAAGCACGCAAGATCACCGTCAACGCGCGCGATGGCGCGGCCTGCGTGATCGGGCTCGCTTTTGAACAAAAGCTGAACCGAGAAGCGTTCGTTTTTGAGTACGGAAAGATATTTCAGTGGCGCAAAATCCTCCACCTGCTGATCGGGAAAGCATTTTTCAAGGCTGGAAACGAGTGCTGTTTTGATCATGTTGTCCTCCAAAAATTCATTGTTTTCCGAGTTCGATATTTCTCTTGTAAGAAGCCTTGACCGCGTTTATCACGGTCTGCTCCAAATTGTCATTCTGAAGCACCTTGACGCCCTCGATAGTTGAGCCGCCCTTGGAGCAAACGGCCTGGCGCAGCGCGTCGGGGGCTCTGCCGTCGTTTTGCAGCATCAAAGCCGCGCCCAGCAGCATTTGCGAGGCATAAGCGCAGGCCTGCTCGTAGGAAAGGCCGCATTCCTCACCGCCCTTGGCAAGCGCGTCCGCAAACATGTAGGCAAAGGCGGGGCCGCAGCCCGAAACCGAGGTGCCCGCGTCGAACAGCGCCTCGTCGAGCAGATCCACCTTGCCCGCGTGCTGCATGGCGTAAAGGAAGGTGTCCACCTGCTCACGGGTGGCTTTTTCATTGAAGCAGTAGAGGATCATGCCTGCGCCCACCGCCACGGGGGTGTTGGGCATGATGCGGATGACGGCCGCGCCCGGGAACAGCTCCGAAAGTCGCTCCAGCGTCACGCCTGCGCACATGCTTACAAGGCAGTAGGGGGTCTGTCTGTCCTGCAGCGTAGGGGTAAGCTCCTTGGCTACCTCGGCAAGCATCTGCGGCTTGACGCCAAGATAGATCAGGTCGCACACCGCGCACACCGTGTCGTTGTCGGCCAGGGTCGCGCCTGTTTTTTTGCAAAGCGTTTGTGCCTTGAAGGTATCCGGGTCGCTTATGTAAAGCGAGCAATCGGTACGCGAAGCGGCAAGAGCAAGCGCACCGCCCATATTACCCGCACCGATAAATCCAATTCTTTTCATATAAACTCCTTGATTGGTTTACGAAATCATAAAGAAAAATACAATACCAATGGAAATTTGCCCAAGGGCAAATTTCCACCATAACGTTCCGCCTTTGGCGGAACATATCACTCGCGCTTGCGCGAATATCACTTTGGCGATAGCCAAAATATCACATTTCGCCCGCGGCGAAATATATCACTTTTAACGGACTTGGCCGTTTCCGGTGATCACGTATTTGTAGGTTGTCAGCTCGCAAAGCCCCATCGGGCCGCGCGCATGCAATTTCTGCGTGGAAATACCCATCTCACAGCCAAAGCCGAACTCGCCGCCGTCGGTAAAGCGGGTGGAAACATTGACGTAGACCGACGAGGAATCCACACCGCGCACAAATGCGTCGATGGCCGCGTCATCTGTTGCGATGATGGCCTCGGAGTGGCCTGTGGAGTGCGCACCGATGTGCGAAATTGCCTCGTCCGCGCTGTCCACAATGCCCACGGCTAAAATATAATCCAAAAATTCGGTATCAAAATCGTTCTCGCCCGCAGGGCTTGCGTCAATGATGGCGCATGCGCGCGTATCGGCTCTGAGCTCAACCGGGATTTTGCCTGCTGCGGCTCTTTGATCAACCAATCTGCCCTTGAGAAGCGGCAGGAATTTTGCTGCGATATCCTTGTGCACAAGGCACACCTCGCATGCGTTGCAAACCGAGGGGCGGCTGGTCTTGGCGTTGTCCAAAATAGCCAGTGCCTTGTCAAAATCCGCGCTTTTGTCCACGTAAACGTGACAGATGCCGGTGCCGGTCTGAATGCAGGGTACGGTGGCGTTTTCGATGCAGGAGCGAATCAGCCCCGCGCCGCCGCGCGGAATCAGCATATCCACGTAGCCGTTGGCCTTCATCAGATCTGTCGCGCTCTGACGAGAGGTGTCCTCGACCAGATTGACAAGATCGGGGCAAAGATCAGCATCGGCAAGGCCCTTGCGAAGCGCAGATACGATGGCAGCTGCAGACAAGGCCGCGTCACGACCCGGGCGCAGCACGCAAACGCTGCCCGCCTTGATGGCAAGGGCGGCTGCATCCGAGGTGACGTTGGGGCGGCTTTCGTAAATGATGGCGATCACGCCCATGGCCGAGGAAATTTTGCGCACCACCATGCCGTTGGGGCGCTCAAAAGAGGCAAGCTCGCGGCCCAGCGGGGAGGGGAGCGATACCACGTCCAAAATGCCGTTGGCCATGCCCTTGATGCGTGCGGAGTCCAGACGGAGTCTGTCAAGCATGACGTCCGAAATGCGGCCGCGCGCGGCCTCTAAGTCCTTCTCATTGGCTGCAAGAATGGCGTCTGTGTCGGCCACAAGCGCGCCCGCCATGGCGGCCAGCGCTGCATCGATCTGTTCGGTTGAATAATTTCTGATTTCGGTCACGGCGCTCTTAGCCGTAACCAAAATTTCTTGTGTTGTTTTCATGGGTTATTCTCCTTTTGCGTGAAAGCGCGTGCCCACGGCCTTGCCGTCAAGGATATTGTAAAGCGATTCGGGATCGCGGCCGTTGGCGATCACCATATCGCAGCCCGCGCCGGTGGCAATCTGCGCTGCGCGCAGCTTGGTGGCCATGCCGCCCGTGCCGAGCGAAGAGCCCGCGCTGCCGCCCAGGGCAAGAATGTGCTCGTCCAGCTCGTAAACGTCCGAGATCAGCTGCGCGTCGGCACTCTTGTGGGGATCTGCGGTGTAAAGGCCGTTAATGTCCGAAAGCAGGATCAAAAGATCCGCATGCGTGCTCTCTGCCACAATGGCTGCCAGCGTGTCGTTGTCGCCGATCTCAATCTCCTCCGTGGCAACCGTGTCGTTTTCGTTGATGATGGGCAGCACCGAAAGCTCAAGCAGGCGGCTCATGGTGTTCTCGAAATTTTGGTGACGATCCGCATGGCGCAGATCCTCCGCGGTCAGCAAAATCTGCGCCACGGTATGGTTATATTCTGCAAAAAGCTTGTCGTAAGTATACATCAGCTCGCATTGACCCACGGCGGCCGCTGCCTGCTTGCCTGCGGTGTCGCGCGGACGAGAGGGAAGCCCCAGCTTGCCAACGCCCATACCGATCGCGCCCGAGGAGACCAAAATGATCTCGTGCCCCGCGTTTTTGAGGTCGGAGAGCACCTTGCAAAGCTGCTCGATCCTTTTGATATTGAGTCTGCCCGTGGCGTGCGCCAGCGTGGACGTGCCGATTTTGACAACCGTTTTCATAAAAATACCTCCTTGATAAGCAAGGATTTTAGTGTGCTAAAATCTGTTTTCTTCATTATAGCATACTATCTTGCTGCGCGCAAGAGAAAGAGACAAAAAAGAATGCAATTTCCGGATAAAAAACAGCCACGCTGATGCGTGGCTGTTTGATTCAATCCTCTATATCCGTCAGCTTGGAAACGGTTGTGCCAAGCACTTCGGCAATTTTGAATAGCGTTTTGAGAGAAGGGCAGAAATAACTACCGGGGCCTTCCAATTGAGAAATATAGCCTGCAGAAAGCTCGCAAGCCTCTGCCAATTCCTCTTGGGTCATTCCTTGCAATTTTCTGTAATAAGCAATATTCAATCCGATCTTAATCAGGTTCATTTTATATTGACTTTCCAGCATATTTTACTCCCTTTTTTCTGATAAGGATATTATAGCCTATTTACAACGAAATGTTTATATGCTATAATATAAGAAATATTAGGGGAAATATAGGAAATTAAAGAAAATACATGGAGAAGCAACTATGAAATTGATGATTGCGGGCTCGCGTAGTATTCAAGATTTTGATTTGTCTGTTCATATTCCGAGCGATACCGAATTGATTATTACAGGTGGCGCGCAGGGTGTGGATGCGTTGGCCGAACAATATGCGGATAAGCACAAAATTTCAAAGCTGATCGTTCGCCCTCAATATGAATTGTACGGAAAGGCTGCGCCTATTCTCCGAAATCAAAAAATGGTGGAGATTGCAGATATGGTGCTGGTGATTTGGGATGGACAATCCAAGGGAACCAAAAGCACGATTCAATATGCATAAAACTGCAAAAAGAACTGATTGTTATACAAGTATAAAAATGGGAGAGCGACAAGTCAATGTCATTAAGTTAATTTAGTGGCGCAAAAGAAAGACGCACTTAACAAAGCTG
>CAZCRV010000162.1:0-4873 GCA_964501175.1 uncultured Clostridium sp. | reverse complement strand
GAGCGTAGTTCTGGAACACCATGGCGATCTTTCTGTCCTTAGGTGCTACGTCGTTTACCAGCTGGTCGCCGATAAACAGCTCGCCCTCGGAGATCTCTTCAAGGCCTGCGATCATACGCAGAGTGGTGGTCTTACCGCAACCGGAAGGGCCGACCAGAACCAGGAATTCCTTATCCTTAACTTCAAGGTTAAAGTCAGATACTGCGGTTACGCCGCCGGGATACTTCTTGTAAATGTGACGAAGGGACAAACTTGCCATGGAATAATTCCTCCTGCGAATATTTTTTCATTTTAATTATTTTTTTTCGTTATTCATGTTCCCTGCCGCATACTGCCGACACTGTGAACATTCTAATCTGTATTATATTGTACCAAAAAAACGGCAAAATGGGAAGAGCCTATTTCTCCAAAATTTTCTCCCTGTCATTGTGTATTTTGCACAATGGTTTTTGTTATGACAAAATTTCGACCGCCTTTTTGGTGTTTTGGGTTTTAATATATTAAAATCACTTAAGCAGCATGGACAAGGAAATGCGCTTTTTCTTGAGATCGACCGAAAGCACGCGCACCTTGACCACGTCGCCCAGGCTGACCACCTGCGAGGGGTGCTTGACGTACTTGTCCGACATCTGCGAAATATGCACAAGTCCGTCCTGGTGCACGCCGATATCCACAAACGCGCCAAAGTCAATAACGTTGCGCACGGTGCCTGTCAGGATCATGTCGGGCTTGAGATCCTCCATACCCATGACATCCTCGCGCAGCTCGGGCGCGGGAGTGGAATCACGCACGTCACGTCCCGGCTTTTCCAGCTCGCGGATCATGTCGTCCAAGGTGGGCTCACCAATACCAAGCTCGGCTGCTACCTTTGCTTTGCCGCGCTTATTGACGGTTGCGGAAAGCCCGCCCAGGTGGTTGTCGCGCACGTCCTGCTCGGTGTAGCCAAACATCTCCAGCAGCGTCTTTGCCGCCGCATAGGACTCGGGGTGCACGCCGGTGTTATCCAGAATCTCCTTACTCTCGGGCACGCGCAAGAAACCTGCGCACTGCTCGTATGCCTTGGCACCGATGCGCGGCACCTTGAGAATGGCTGCACGCGACTTGAACTCGCCGTTTTCCTCACGGTACTTGACGATATTCTTGGCCGCCGTGATATTGATACCCGAAATATAGGCCAGAAGCGAATAGGACGCGGTATTGACGTCCACGCCGACCGCGTTTACGCAATCCTCAACAACGCCGCCAAGTGCCTGATCAAGTCTTGCCTGCTTCATATCGTGCTGGTACTGCCCCACGCCAATGCCCTTGGGATCGATCTTAACCAGCTCTGCCAGCGGATCCTGCAGTCTTCTTGCAATCGAAACCGCAGAACGCTGCATGACGTCAAAATCCGGGAACTCCTCGGCCGCCAGCTTGGACGCGGAATAAATGGACGCGCCCGCCTCGTTGATGATGATATACTTGCAACCCGACTCGGGCATCTCGCGCAGAATTCCGGCGATGAAAATCTCACTTTCCTTGGAGGCCGTTCCGTTACCGATGGCCACCACGTCCACGTGGTACTTTTTGATCATATATTTGATGATGCGCTTTGCCTCTTCAATGCGGTGCTGCGACTTGGTGGTGGGATAGACCACGGCGGTATCCAACACCTTACCCGTCTTATCTACCACGGCAGTCTTGCAGCCGTTGACGTAGCCGGGGTCAAAGCCAAGCACGGTCTTGCCCTTCAGAGGTGCTTGCATCAAAAGATGCGAGAGGTTGTCCGCAAACAGCTTGATCGCGCCCTCGCAGGCCGTGTCAAACATATCGTTTCGGATCTCGCGCTCGATCGAGGGAGCGATCAGACGCTCGTAGGAATCGATCACAGCCGCGGACAGATACTTGTTCGCAGGGCTTTCGGGATTGGTGACCACGCAGTGGAACAGATAATTGAGCACGATATCCGCGCCCACGGTCAGCGTGACCTTGAGGTACTCCTCCTTCTCACCGCGGTTGATTGCTAAGATGCGGTGCGCGGGGATCTTTTTGAGCGGCTCGTTGTACTCATAGTACTGCGCGTAAACGCTGTCCTCTTCCTTGGCCTTTTTGCAGAAAAGCTCACCATAGTCAAAGGTCTGACGGCGCAGCGCCTTTCTGTACTCGGCGTTATCCGAGACGTCCTCGGCAATGATATCGCAAGCGCCTGCCAGCGCTGCCTCTGCACTCTCCACGCCCTTTTCCTCGGAAATAAAGCTCTCGGCATACACCTCAAGCGCGGGATCGTAAGAATCCTTCTGCTCCATAATGGCAGCAGCCAGAGGCTCCAGCCCCTTCTCTCTTGCCACGCTTGCGCGCGTTTTGCGGTGCGGGCGGAAGGGACGGTAAATGTCGTCCACCTCGGTGATGGTCTTGGCGTTCTCGATCGCCTTCTCGATCTCGGGCGTCAGCTTGTCCTGCGCCGCGATCAGATCCTTGACCTCCTGCTTTCTCTTCTCGATGTTACGCAGATAGGTCAGTCTGTCCTCTAAGGTTCTCAGCGTGGTGTCGTCCAGGCTGCCCGTGACCTCCTTGCGGTAACGCGCGATAAACGGGATGGTGTTGCCCTCGTCCATCAGGGCGATGGTGTCGATCAATCTCTGTGTTTCAATGTTGAGCTCCTTGCTCAGTGTTGCAATAATGTCCATTTGGGTATTTCCTTTATCTTGGGTAATTTACTTTTCAATTTTGACAAGAACCGCGTCGCCCTCGCCAAGCGTCATGCGGTATACGCCGTCCTCGCTCTCAAGCGCAATGAATTCGCCGTCCTCGGCATTAAATATAGCAACCGTGCCTTCTGCTTTGAAGGAAAAATCGTTTTCATTTTCATAATCACGGTTGGCAAACAGCACGTAGCCGTTCGTGAACACACCGACCGTCAGCTGATCGCCCTGTACGCTGTCTACAGGTCCTGCCGCGCCGCAAAGATACTGCACGTATCTCTCCTTGGGCATCTCACCAAGGTGATAGACGCCCAGCGACTGCTGCTCTGCAAGAATAGAGCCCACGGCCTGCAGCTCGCGATTGATTTCGGCAATCATGTGATAGTGCGGCAGCGTTTCGCCGGCCCGCGAAATCATGCCGTTCTTCCAATGCCAGAAATCATCATCCTCTGTGTTGTCCATACCCGGCGTCCAGTAGGTAAAGTAGGAAATACGGACCGAGCCGTATGCCAGCGACTGCCACACCTCCCAACGAAGCTCACCGTCGGTCAGATTGCGGTAAGGCCCGTGCTCGACCACCAGGATAATGACCATGAACGGAATTCCGGTTTTCAGGGATTCGTTTCTGATCTGCTCAATGTTGGTGAAAAATCCCGCTCTGTCCACGTTTTCGTACTCGGATGCACCACCGAAGGTAGAGTCGTAGATCTGCTGCTCGCGCGCATCCGCAAAGATCTTTTTCTGCTTTTGTGCGCCCTTAAGGAAATGGTAGTGGTCGTAGCTGATGATGCTCGGCTTTACCTTGCTTGTATACTCTGCCAGGTGATCCTCGTAGGTGGGATTGCCTAACTGCTCGGGGGACGCATAATTGGGGAACAGATTGATATACGCCTCGTGTGCAGGGTCAAGCTCTGCAAGCATCTCACGAATCTCTGCCAGCATATCGAAGGCGGAGGCATTGGGCTCGTCCACGATGTGATAGCCGAACAGCGCGGGGTGTTTGCCGTATTTCACTACCGCGCTTGCCAGATACTCGCGTCTTTGCTCGGGATTGGCAATGGCACGGAAAATATCTCCGTCCGACACCATGACCTTCATGCCGCGCTCGTGTGCAGCATCCAGCACCAAAAGGTTGGTTGCTGTATCAAACTCGGCAAGCATGAGCGTAAAGCCTGCATCCTTGACTCTGTCGATCTCCTCGGTGGCAAAAGAACCGTCGGGGCGGTAAATAAACTCTTTTTTGATTCCACACCAGTAAGTAATCGGGTATTGCATGTCAATCCTCCTATGTTTTAATCTTTTTTTGTCAAAAGCGCGATCTGTGCGCTGTCAAGGTACTTCCATTCTCCGCGGTCAAGTGCGGGGTCAAGCGTCAAAGGGCCAAAGCTGACGCGTTCCAGATACATGATCTGGTTGTGCACCGCCTCCATCATCAGCTTGATCTGATGGTATTTGCCCTCGGTCAGCGTGATCTTGCCTTCCCTTTCGCTCTCACGCTCAACGCGGCACGGTGCAGTCACATAGCCGCCGATATCCACGCCGCTCTCAAGCGCAGCAATATCCGCCTCGGACAACGGGAATTTGACGCGAAAGGCATACGTTTTGGCCACGTGGCTCTTGGGGGCAAGCAGGCGGTGCGAGGTGTCACCGTCGTTGGTCAAAAGCATCAGTCCAAGCGTGTTTTTGTCAAGGCGACCGCACGGGAAAAGCCCAATCTTTTGCAGCTCCTCGGGCAAAAGCTCGATCACGGTGGGAAGCTTGCCGTCCTCGGTTGCGCTGACGTAGCCCTCGGGCTTGTTGAGCATGATATAGGTAAACTTGCGATAGCAAACGGGCGTGCCGCAATACACGACGCTCACAGCGTCCGGATCAACCTGCATATCCGCCTTGTGCGCCACCACGCCGTCCACCGTGACTCTGCCGCCCCTGACCGCAGACGAAATCTGCGAGCGCGACGCGATGCCGGTGGAACAGATCATCTTATCCAGTCTCATAGCCCTCTCCTTCCCCGTTTTCTAACAATATATTATACCATAAAATCCTTGCTTTGTAAACTGTTTTTTTGTCGCAAGCCTCATTTTCATGATTTTGAACACATCGAGCCTGCCCGATTTGTACAAGTGTGCGCATGCAGAAATTCCCCCCTTGACCGAAGGTGTGAAACATGATATAATACAAAGGACAACAACATC
>CAZCRV010000161.1:0-4881 GCA_964501175.1 uncultured Clostridium sp. | reverse complement strand
CACGCATAGCAGCAAATGCTTTGTTCCATAGTTGTTTTTTCATTGCAAATACTCCTTTTGTGTCCTTCTTTTCAAAGGAATGATATTTGCAAGTCAGAAGCTCGTCAACGCTGATTCCGAGAATCTCACTGAGCTTATATAAAATATTACTCTGCGGTTTGGAAGAACCGTTCTCCCACTTTGAAACCGCCTTGTCAGAAACGCCAACGAGCGCGCCGAGCTGATACTGCGTAAGGCCTCTACGCGTTCTGAGCTCATGCAGAAAATTACCAAAACTATAGTCTCTCATAATATCCTCCGTCTACTTGCTGATTATATTATAACACTAAACTGATGTTTTTCAAGAAGGAAGATATCTACTGCAAGTAGAAATCCCGGACGCAAGCACCCGGGGCAAGCATAGCGCGTGGCAGCCCGCGCGCGATCGGGCAGAAGCCCGAACCCACTATACGCAGAGGAATGTCGCGCAAAAGCCTTCCTTAGGGAGGAAGGGGGACCGCGTTAGCGGTGGAAGGAGCCCGCGTGACTTAAACAACAAGAGAGTTTTATTGTAACGCATTCTCCCTCAGTCTTTTGCTGCGCAAAATCCAGCTCCCTCCCGGAGGGAGCCTTTCATAAGTTCCCGCCGATAAAAAACACCACCAAGGATAATTCCTTAGTGGTGTTCGTGTTTTTCTCCGTTAAAGATACATAGCAGAGCGGTTTTTCTTTATTATTCTGTGCTCGCTGCGGGACGTCGAGGGCACCGTCCCCTGCAATCGGTGGGAATGCGCCACGCAAGAGATCTCCGTCATTTTGCATTGCGCATTCTGCGCTCTGCACTCATTCCCGCTCCACGCGATTCATCAGCGCCCTGCCGTTTTGCTTGAGCCAGGCGTGGCGGAGCTTGTAGTCGGGCATGACGCGCGCAATCTCTGCGTAAAATGCTTTCGAGTGATTCATCTGCTTGCGGTGGCACAACTCGTGCACCACCACGCTGTCCAGCACCTCGGGCGGCGCCAGCATCAAAAGGCAGTTGAAATTCAAGTTTCCCTTTGACGAGCAGCTGCCCCATCGCGTTTTCTGCGTGCGAATGGTGATCCTACCGTACTCCACGCCCAAGAGTACCGCATAATGCGCCACGCGTGCGGGAATGACCTCTTTTGCCTGCTTTGCAAGGTTTTTCAGCTCTTGCTCGGTCAGCTTGGGGGCATCCTGCCCTGCATGCTCCTTTGCAAGATGCTTGACGATCCAGTCCTCGTGCTTGATCACAAAGGCGTCAACGGTCGCACGCGTCAACCTCATGGGCGCACGCACGATCACTTCTCCGTCCTTGATCTGCAGCCCCAGCGTCTTGCGACGCGCGCGGATCAGCGTGTATTCTCTCATTTTTTCAGCTTGACTGCCAAAGCACACCAGCCGTTTTCCTCGGCGCGCTCCACGATCTCAAAGCCGTGGGATTCAAAGCAATCGACCACGTCCTGACTTCTCTCCATAATGATACCAGAAGCCAGCAGCACGCCGTCGTCCGCAATATACTTATGTACGTCGGGGGTCATGCGAATGATGATGTCCGCCACGATATTGGCGCACACAAGGCCGTATTTTCCGCCCTCCAGATCGACCGAGCGAAGCAGGTCGGACTGATCGCAGGTAATATTGGTAAGGCCGGAATCCGCGATATTTTCGCGTGCTACGCGCACCGACATGGGGTCAATGTCATAAGCCTTGCACTCTCCTGCGCCAAGTCTGGATGCACAGATAGCCAAAATGCCGCTGCCCGTGCCCACGTCCAGCATACGCACGCCGGGTGTGGTGTACTTTTCCAAAAGGCCGATGACAAGTCTTGTGGTCTCGTGCGTGCCTGTGCCAAACGCCATACCGGGGTCCATGCGCACGATCAGCTCGCCCTCTGCAGCCTCATACTTTTCCCACGCGGGAACAATGACGATCTTGGAGCCGATCTTGATCGGCTTATAGTAAGCCTTCCAGGCGTTTGCCCAGTCCTCTTCGCAGAGGCCAATCATCTTGATCTCACCCTCGATGCCGTCCTTTTGCATCATACTGCGCAAAAAATCCACGTCCTCGCGGATGTCGCGCTCCACGGGCAGATAGACCGACACAGACGCGATGGTCTTGTCCGCGTTGAGAATGCTCTCGTCGATCAGATCGCCATAGCAGGTCTTGAGATCGATATCGCTGTAATCCTCGATCATCAGGTTATTGTTGATCATGCTCATGACGGCTACCAGCGCGTCCAGCTGCTCTAATTTGACCGTGACGCGGATCTGCGTCCATTGCGAAGTCTCGCCCCAATCCTCACAAACATAATCCTTATCTACCATACTCATTTACCCTTTTTGAAAAAATTCTTCTTCTTTTTGTAGTTGCTCTCACCGCAAGACTCGGCAAATGCGCGCATCGCATCCTTTTGCTTGGAGGAAAGCCCGGTGGGGATCTCCACGTTGACCGTAAAGGTCAAGTCTCCTCTGCGCGAGCTGTTGTTCAGATTTGGGATTCCCTTGCCGCGCAGGGTAAAGGAAGAGCCTGTCTGCGTTCCCTCGGGCAGATCAAACTTTTGCGAGCCCTCTAAAGTGGGAATTTCAATTTCTGCACCCAGCACCGCCTCGGAGATGGTCACGGGAATATCGCAATAAATGTTCGCGCCGTCGCGCTTGAACAGCTTGTGGCTCTGTACGCTGATCTGCATGATCAGATCTCCCGTAGGCCCACCGTTCTTGCCGTCACAGCCCTGGCCGCGCAGCGCGATCTTCTCGCCGTGGTCAATGCCTGCGGGAATATCCACGGTCAGATTCTTATTCTCGCGCTCCATGCCCGCGCCTCTGCAGCGGGAGCAGGGTGTCTTGATGATCTTACCCGTGCCGCGGCACTTCTCGCACGTGCCCGTGGACTGGAACTGCATGCCGCCCATGTTATGCACGGTGCGCACCTGGCCGGTTCCGCGGCATGCCGAGCAGGTCTCGGGCGCTTGTCCGCCCTCGCTGCCGTTGCCGCCGCAATCGGGACACTTGCGCAGTCTTGTATAGGTAATGGTCTTCTTTGCGCCAAAGGCCGCCTCCTCAAAGGAAAGCGACACGCGGATCTGAATATCGTCTCCGCGCTGCGGGCCGTTGCGTCGTTTCTGTCCGCCACCGCCGAATGCACCGCCAAAGAAAGACCCGAAAATATCGCTGATGTCGCCAAAATCGGTGCTGTAGCCACCGCCATAGCCACCGCCAAAGCCCGAGCTTTGGTCAAACGCAGCGTGTCCAAACTGATCGTACTTTGCCTTCTTGTCGCTGTCGGAGAGCACCTCGTAAGCCTCGTTGACTTCCTTGAACTTGGCCTCTGCCTCTGCGTTCCCCGGATTCATATCCGGGTGATATTTCTTCGCAAGGACTCGGTACGCCTTCTTGATGTCTGCATCGGACGCGCTCTTGTCGACGCCAAGCACCTCGTAATAATCTCTTTTGTCTGCCATGTCAAAATTCCTTTATAACCTGCTGTAGGCTGCCGCACAAAGTGCGACAGCCTTAAATTACTGAAATTACTTGTCGGAGTTATCCTCGTAGTTTGCGTCGTAGTAGGTGCTGTCGCCTGCGTCGTAATTGCCGCCCTGCTGGCCACCTTCAGCGCCACCCTGTGCGCCCTGCTGACGGTACAGCTCCTCGGATACCTTGTAGAATGCCTTCTCAGCAGCCTCGGTATCAGCCTTGATCGCCTCGGTATCGCTACCCTTCAGGGTTTCCTTGAGCTTGTCAATACCTGCGCGAGCCTCGTTGATGGCGTCGGGGCTTACCTTGCCCTCAACCTCGCCAAGGGTCTTTTCCATCTGGAATACCATGGACTCGGCACGGTTGCGAACATCAACGGCGTCCTTCTGCTTCTTGTCCTCTTCCGCAAACTTTTCAGCCTCGCGAACAGCCTTGTCGATGTCCTCCTGGGACATGTTGGTTGAGGAGGTAATCACGATGTGCTGCTCCTTACCGGTGCCCTTATCCTTTGCGGTGACGTTTACGATGCCATTTGCGTCAATGTCGAAGGTAACCTCGATCTGAGGAACGCCACGGGGAGCGGGAGCAATGCCGTCCAGAATAAATCTGCCCAGCGTTGTATTGTACTGTGCCATTTCTCTCTCGCCCTGCAGTACGTGGATCTCAACAGAGGTCTGGCCGTCAGCTGCGGTAGAGTAGATCTGACTCTTCTTTACAGGGATGGTGGTGTTTCTGTCAATGATGCGGTTGAATACGCCGCCCATGGTCTCAATACCCAGAGACAGAGGAGTAACGTCAAGCAGCAGCAGATCCTTGACCTCGCCGCCAAGCACGCCGCCCTGGATTGCAGCACCGATTGCGACACACTCATCGGGGTTGATCCCCTTGAAGGGCTCCTTGCCGATGAACTTCTTAACCGCTTCCTGTACAGCAGGAATTCTGGTAGAACCACCAACCAGCAAGCACTTGTCTATTTGAGATACGCTCAGGCCTGCGTCAGAAAGAGACTTCTTGGTGGTGATCATTGCGCGATCAACCAGATCAGCGGTGATGCGGTCGAACTCAGCTCTGGTCAGAGTTGCTTCAAAGTGCAGAGGGCCTGCGCTGGTTGCGGTGATGAAGGGCAGATTGATGTCTGCGCTCATCATGCCGGACAGCTCGATCTTTGCCTTCTCTGCTGCGTCCTTGAGTCTCTGCAGCACCATCTTATCCTTACGAAGGTCAACGCCGTTTTCCTTCTGGAACTTATCAGCCATCCAGTCGATGATTCTCTGGTCAAAGTCGTCGCCACCCAGCTTGGTGTCGCCGTTGGTTGCAAGAACCTCAAATACACCGTCAGAGATCTCGAGAATGGATACGTCGAAGGTACCGCCGCCAAGGTCGAATACCATGATCTTCTGCTCGATTT
>CAZCRV010000160.1:0-4882 GCA_964501175.1 uncultured Clostridium sp. | reverse complement strand
TATTTGCACATCCCTGGTTCATCGCGGGCATTGAAAAAATGTCCAAGTCGCGCGGTAACGTGATCTATGCCGACAAGCTGGCCGAGCACTTCGGCGTGGACGGCGTGCGTCACTACGCACTTGCCGAAATGCCCTTCAACGCTGACGGCACCATCACCTATGATAATGTAATCAAGAGATTTAACACCGACCTTGTCAACAACCTCGGTAACCTTGTCAAGCGCACGCTTGATATGCAGAAGAAGTATTTTGCAAAGCAGGTCGTCGCACCCGCAGAGTATAATGAGATCGATAAGGATCTGATCAATACCTGCGTAAAGTGCTACGACGAGTATATTTCCTGCATGGATTCTTACCACATTGCAGACGCTGTTGCGGCTGTGTTTGACCTGTTCGGCAGAGCCAATAAGTATATTGATGAAACCACTCCCTGGACGCTGGCAAAGGATGAGGCCAACAAGGAAAGACTGGGCACGGTGATGTATAACCTGCTCGAGGCCATCCGTTGGGGCGCCGTCATGCTGCTGCCCCTGCTGCCCGGTACTGCAAATGAAGTACTTGGCATGCTGAATGCACAGGCTCGCGGCTTTGAGACCATCGGTGCAGCAGATAAATTCTGTGGCATTGTCGCAGGCAGCGAGGTAGCTGATTCCAAGGTGCTGTTTGCAAGAGTGGACGAAGCAAAGAAGCTGGAAGAGATCGCAAAGGAGCAGGAGGCTGAGGCTGCCAAGAACGCTCCCGCACCCGTAGTGGAAAAGCCCGAGGGCTGCGCACTGATCGGCATTGACGCGTTTATGAACGTCGAGCTGCGCTCGGCACAGATTCTGAGCTGCGAGAAGGTTCCCAAGGCAAAGAAACTGCTTAAGCTGACCGTGGATCTGGGCTATGAGCAGAGACAGGTCGTTTCGGGCATTGCCAAGTGGTACGAGCCGGACGCTCTGATCGGTAAGAAGATCATTCTGGTTGCGAACCTGAAGCCTGCAACGCTTTGCGGCATTGAGTCCAACGGCATGATTTTGGCAAGCGGCGAGGAGACTGTTCGCGTGGTATTCCTTGCAGAGGATACGCCTCTTGGCGAACGCATCAGATAAAAATCACGGGGCTGCCGCAAACGCGTCAGCCCCGAACCAATAACCGCCACCACACGGTTGTCACTCATGAAAGTTTTGATCAAACTTTTCCAAAAGTTTGCAGGTCGAGGGCAGCGCCCTCGTCGCGCCCGCAGGCGCGAAATTTTCTCGGCGTTTCTTTTGATTCTTTTCTTTGCGCCAGCAGTGTCAAAGAAAAGAATGGAGTGAATTAGGACGTGTAACATTGAGAAAATTCTCTCCGTTCTTTTTTGACGGAGTAGCCGCAAAAAAGAACCAAAAAACGGCGTTTTTTTCGGGGCTCCGCCCCGAACCCCGCCGCCTTTTGAAAAAGGCGGGCGAAAACTTTCATCCGAGAGAACTTGGTCGATTGGGTGAAGGTCGATCAAAAACTTTCAATCAAGACAACCTATGTTGAAAGGAGCCCCATGAAATTATTCGATTCTCACGCACATTACTTTGATCATAAATTCGACACGCTCGAGGGCGGGGCACACGCCATTCTGACTTCTCCCGCGTTTGCAGACACCGTCAGCCACGTCATCAACGTCGGCACCAATCCCGAAACCAACCGCCGCTGCATTGAGCAGACTGCCCACTACGACTTCATGTGGTGTGCCGTCGGCATTCACCCCGAGGATTGTCAGCACCTTGACGATACCCCCGACACCGTTCTTGCAGAGCTTTATGACCTTGTTCGCCATCCCGAAAACCGCCACCGCGACAAGATCGTTGCCATCGGTGAAATCGGTTTTGACTACTACTGGCCGCCCGTCAACAAGGAACTACAGCGCGAGTATTTCGCCCGTCAGCTGGAAATGGCGCGCGAGCTTGATCTGCCCGTCATCATTCACGACCGCGAGGCGCACGGTGATAGCTTTGATATGGTCAAGCAGTACCCCGACGTGCGCGGTGTGTTCCATTGCTATTCGGGCAGCGACGAGATGGCCAAGGAGCTTCTCAAGCTTGGCTGGTATCTCTCGTTCGGAGGCCCCGTGACCTATAAAAATGCCGAAAAGGTCAGACGCGCCGCATCGGTCGTGCCGCTTGACAGATTGCTGCTTGAAACCGATTGCCCCTACCTCGCACCCCAGCTGTATCGCGGCAAGATCAACCACTCGGGGCTGATGCGCTCTATTGCAGAAATGCAAGCCGAGCTGCACGGCGTTGCAATCGAGCAGATCGCGTCCGCAACGGCAGATAACGCGAAAAAACTGTTCAATATCTCATAAATTTGTGTAAAACAAACAAAAAAGAGGGCGTAATTTTTACGCCCTCTTTGCAAAAAAATCAAGCAGACGTCTTGAAAAATCATATTCGGTGCTGTATAATAAAATAGTATGCTGTATAATTTTACGCATATTTGCACACGAAAAACATTTGTTTTGCAATAAATTTCTAAAGAAAGGTCCCACCTCGGCAGTAGCCGAGGAAATATGGGAAACAAGGAACACAATCATGGCTACTTTTAACACCAAGCAGATCAGAAACGTTGCTCTGATGGGTCACGGCGGCTCGGGCAAGACCTCTCTTGCTGAGTCCATGCTGTACGTCTCCGGCGGCATCGACCGTATGGGTAAGACCACCGACGGCAACACCGTTTGCGATTTCGACGCAGAGGAAAAGGCAAGAGGCTTCTCTCTGTCCGCATCTCTCGCTCACGTTTTCTGGAAGGATATTAAGATCAACGTTATCGACGCTCCCGGCTACCTCGATTTCGAGGGCGAAGTCAACCAGGCAGTTCGCGTTGCCGACAGCGCAATCATCATGGTTGACGGTAAGGCAGGCCTTGAGGTTGGTACCGAGCTTGCATGGGATAAGGCTTGCGCTATGGGTATTCCGAAGGCGTTCTTTATCAACAAGTGCGACGATCTGGACGCACACTTCAATAAGACCTTTGCACAGCTGCACGAAAAGTTCGGCAACTCTCTGTGCCCCGTATTCATTCCCGTTGGTAAGAACGGTAAGGATATCACCATGATCGACTTGATCGACATGAAGGCTTACGTTTACGACGACAGCGGAAAGAGAACCGAGACTACTATGACTGCTGAGCTGGAAGCAAATGCAGGAAGATACCAGGAAGTCCTCAAGGAAGCTCTGGCAGGCACCTCCGACGAATTGATGATGAAGTTCTTCGACGGTGAAGAGTTCACCAAGGAAGAGTCCATGGAAGCTATGCACCAGGGCATCATCGACGGTACCATCACCCCCGTATTCTGCGGCGCTGCTACCAGACTCTGGGGCGTTGTTGCTGTAATGGATGCGATCGTGGAATCCTTCCCCAGACATACCGCTAAGAAGGTTGAAAAGCTGGCTGACGGCTCCGACGTTGAGATCAAGGTTGACGGCGAGACCTCTCTGTTCGTATTCAAGACCATCGCTGACCCGTTCCTTGGCAAGATGTCTCTGTTCAAGGTAATGAACGGCTGTGTTAAGAGAGATATGGTACTGACCAATCTGACCAGCGACGCGCAGGAAAAGATGGCTCACATCTATATTATGAAGGGGAACAAGCAGACCGAGGTTGACGAGCTGGCTTGCGGTGATATTGGTATGGTTGCAAAGCTGTCCGACACCAACACCAACGACACTCTGACTGCAGGCGGCAAGGCTTACGCTGCTACCAAGTACCCCAATCCTTACATGTGCCAGGCTATGATGCCCGCAACCGCTAAGGACGAGAGCAAGATCTCCCAGGCTATTGCAAGAATGACCGAGGAAGACCTGACTCTGAAGTATGAAAACAACCCCGAGACCAAGCAGATGCTGATCTACGGTCTGGGTGATATGCATCTGAGCGTGCTGGCCGCCAAGATGAAGGGCAAGTTCGGTGTTCAGATCAAGCTGGATACTCCCAAGATCGCTTACCGTGAAAAGATCACCAAGAAGTGCGACGTTGAAGGTAAGCACAAGAAGCAGAACGGCGGTTCCGGTCAGTATGGCCACGTTAAGGTAAGATTCGCTCCCGGCGAAGAGGACGGCCTGACCTTTATCGATGCAACCGTTGGCGGTTCGGTTCCCAAGAACTTCATTCCCGCAGTTGAAAAGGGTCTGCAGGATGCAATGGCAAAGGGCGTTGCAGGTTATCCCATGGTCAACCTCAAGGCAGAGCTGTACGACGGCTCTTACCACGCAGTTGACTCGGATGAACTTTCCTTCCGTACCGCTGCTAACCTGGCATACAAGAAGTGCCTTGAGCTGTCCGCTCCCGTACTGCTTGAGCCTGTTGGAAGCCTGTTCATCACCGTTCCGGACGGCATGGTTGGTGACATTATGAGTGATATCCCCAAGCGCCGCGGTAACGTTATGGGTATGAACCCTGCAGAGGGCAAGCCCGGTTACACGGTTGTTGAGGCTGTTGCTCCCAAGTCTGAGCTTGTTACTTACCCCATTGACCTGCGCGCTATGAGCCAGGGTCGTGCATCCTTCGAGTTCGAAGTGACCGGCTACGACGTAGTACCCTCGAACATTGCTCAGAAGGTGATTGAGGAAAACAAGAAAGCAGAATAATGCTCATCCGGTGAAATTCTCCGATTGCTGCGTTGCTCCTATGTGCGCCTTGCACTCGAAAAATTTCCCGCGGATGAAAAATAAAGGGCTGTCGCTTTTGCGACAGCCCTTTTTGCGTTCAACATAGCCTGATGAAAGTTTCGCTCGCCTTCACAAAAAACGGGCCACTCTTACAGGATGAAAGTTTTCGTCCGCCTTTTTCAAAAGGCGGCGGGTCGAGGGCAGAGCCCTCGACCTGCAAACTTTTGGAAAAGTTTGATCAAAACTTTCATCCTGTGGGG
>CAZCRV010000159.1:0-4919 GCA_964501175.1 uncultured Clostridium sp. | reverse complement strand
TCCGAGAGAATAACCCCTACACCAATACAACGTACGTATACACCTATGACCGTGGTGGAAACAGGACGAGCAAAAATGCAAGTTATGGATTGAATCGGGCTTGGCGGACAAGCACCACTACGAGCTTCTCCTTGAGCTTATGGAGCAGCACAATCCGCAAAACGCCTCGGATAACCGCGTGGTTTTCTCAAAGCTGCTGTTTTTGAGCGGAGAGGTTACCGAGCAGGAATATTATGAGCAGTTTCTTCAATCTGCCTTTCCTGATGAAGAACAGGGCTGAAACAAGGTTCAGCCCCGTTTTATTTTATTCTGCAAACGCGTGATACAAATACGCTTCCAGCACTCTCGTCTCTGCAACGTAGCCCTTGATGCCAAGGTGCACGGCGTCGATGATATACCCGTCGGCATTTCTTTGCCAATGCTCGGTATCGTTGACGGCGGCGTAGCTGCTCACCAGATACACGCCCTCGTCTTCCCTGCCCGCAAGCACAGCCGTCTGCAGGTCAAAATATGCAAACTGGTGTGCACGCTTTTGCGCTACGTTGGTGCCCTTGGTGCTCAGCTCATAGCCGCTCTCGGGACTCAGATACTCGGTCAGCACAAACACCTTGGTTTTACCGTCCGTGGCCGCCCGGATCGACGCGATCATGGTATCCACAAAGTACACGGACTCCTCGGAATACACGTCGTTCGCGCCAAGGCAGATCACAACGAAATCGGGGGCCTGGTAGCCGTTTTGTGTTAAGTAGTATGCAAAGTCAAAGTAGTGCGTCTTGCCTGTGTGCGGCTCGATCTGCGCGTTTTCGGGGTTATAGAACGCGTTTTCCGCGCCAAATGCGCTTGTGGAGGTCAGATAATTGGTGGTGCTCCACGCGCCGCGCCCCTCGTGCGGCACGCCTTGGCCGCTCTGTCTTGTGCCAAGCAGCGTCAAAGAGTCGCCAAAGGTTTGGGCAAGCGTGTTTACCATCGTGCCGTCTCCGATGCGGCTGTCGCCGATCACAACGCCCGAAAGCGTCAAATCCTGCTTGTCCACCGCCACGATCTGCGCGGTTTTCTGATACGCGATGCTGTATTTGCCGTCGGTGGTCTGTCCGACCGTAACCGTCAGCGTGTACGTACCCGCCACGTTTGGCGTGATCGCAAAGCCCTCGTCGGTCATGGTGCAATCACCGCTGCCCGAAAAGCTATACGACACCTGCGCGCCCGCGGGCAATCCGCAGGTCAGCTGGCTGCTGTAAAACCAAGTCTGCTCGCCAACGGTCAGCACGTAGCGGTCTGACACGTTGGCCTTGACACTCGCGGTCTGCGTCTGCACGCTCAGATATTTGGACGAGGCGTAGCACACCTGTCCTTGCCAGATCACCTTGCTCCAGCCACTCTGCTCGTCGATGCCCACGCGTGCAATGCTTTCGCCTGCAGTCAGCGTAGTGACCACGTTGCTCCAGTCAGACTTGACCTCAGGGGTCGAGCGCACGTTGAGGTTACCCGTCGCGCTCACCCACTCGTCCACGATCAGATATCCGTCCGCGTCCTTGCCAAGCACGGTCGAGCCACCCGGGGTGACCACCGTGCCCACGTAGCCCGCATCCACGTGCGAGCCGTCCGCCTTGACCAAGATCAAGTGATAATTATCATCAACAAACGCGCTGACGATGCGATCCTGCACGATCTTGTCCGAAAACTGCTCAGCCCATTCCTGCTCGGTGCCCTCGTAGCCGTACTGCACGGCAATCTCATAGGCACTCTTGCCATCCTGGCCGTCCGCACCGTCCTTACCGGGCTCACCCGGGGCGCCTTCTTGGCCATCTTTTCCGTCCACACCGTCTGTACCCGGTGCACCTTGTGCACCCGGTGCGCCCTGCGCACCATCTGTTCCATCTTTGCCATCCTGCCCGCGCAAACTATCCAGCCAAGCCTGCTCGTCACCCACAAAGCCGTGCTCCACGGCAATCTCATACGCGCTTTTGCCGTTTTTGCCATCCTGCATCCCGTCGCAAGCGGTCAGCATGCAAGCAGCCACCAGCAAAAGTGCCGCAATTCCAAAAAGCTTTTTCATATATCGTCCTTACTGCGCGTTGACTACGTCAACAAAGCGCGCAAACGCTGCTCTGCCCTCGGGCGTGCAGCGGTAAACGCCTGCGTCCTCCAGTACCGCCTCGAACACGCGACCGATCTCACGACGCAGAATGTCCGCGGTATTCTGCTCGGTGAAGATATATTGCTTTTTCAGCCCCTCAGCCCACACCGCGTGCTTTTCCAGCTCAGGCACGCTTGCGGGGTCGGTGCCGTTCAGAATGGCTTGCTTTAAGAGCTCCATCTCTGAAGAGAGTCTTGCGGGAAGAACCGCCAGGCCCATGACCTCAATAAGTCCGATATTTTCCTTTTTAATATGATGCTTTTCCTCGTGGGGGTGGTAAAGTCCCAGGGGATGCTCATCGGTAGTCAGATTGTTACGCAGCACCAGGTCCAGCTCGTATCTCTTGCCGTCCTGCGCCATGCGCGCGATGGGCGTGATGGTATTGTGCGGCTTGCCCTCGGTTTCGGCAAAGATCATGGCATCCGCGTCGGTATAGCTGCGCCAAGCGGTCAGAATCTTGTCGGCCAGCGCAACCAGGCGTGCCTTACCCGTGCTGCGCAGACGAATGGTGGTCAAGGGCCAGTGCAAAAGCTCTGCCTGCACGTCCTCAAAGCCGCGGAACGAAAGGTCGCACTCCTTGCCCACACGAGCCATAGCAAAGGTATAGTGGCCGCCCTGCATATGGTCATGCGACAGAATCGAGCCACCCACGATAGGCAGGTCTGCATTCGAGCCGATGAAATAGTGCGGGAAGATCTCCACAAAATCGAGCAGCTTTTCAAACATGGCGCGGTCGATCTTCATGGGTCTGTGCTCTGCTGAGAGCGCAATGCAATGCTCGTTATAGTACACGTAGGGAGAATACTGCAGATACCACGCCTGCCCCGCCATGATAATGGGGATCTGACGCAGGGTCTGACGCGCAGCGCGGCTGACCGTGCCCGCATAGCCCTCGTTTTCATGGCACAGCGCACACTTGGGGTAGCCCGAGGGCGGCAGCAAACGCGCTGCGGCAATCGCCTTGGGGTCCTTTTCGGGCTTGGAGAGGTTGACCGTAATATCCAGCGTGCCGTACTTGCCCTCGTACTGCCAGCAAAGGTTCTTGGCAATGCGGTCAGTACGGATATAGTTGCAGTCGCGACTGAGCTTATAGAAATAGTCGGTCGCGGCCTCTGGATCGTTCTTATACAGTGTGCGGAAGGTGCGGATGACCTCACCGGGTCTTGGCGTCACGGCGTTCATCAGCGCGGTGTCGTAAAGGTCGCGGTACACCACGGTGTTGGATTCGATCAGCCCCTGCTCGTATGCATAGTCGCACATCTGCCCGAGAATTTGGTCAAGCGGCAGATTCGTCACCTTTTCTTCGGGCGGGGCGTATTGGGTAAGACCGAGAGTCGTCAGCAGCGAATTGATCATATAAGACTCGTCCTCGCGGCAAGCCAGCTCGCAGTCAATGGCGTAATCCACAAGGGCGCGGATAAGGGTATGGATGTTCATGTCATTCTCCCTTCAAAAGCATATCTATCTAAGATAATTATAGCATAGGTTATATGGATTGTCAAACGTATTTGGCTGTTTTCACTTAGTTTTTATTGTATTTTTATTGAACAGAGCATGTGGAATCTGCTTTATGGAAAAACCTTGCAAAAGCATAATCATCATGGTATAATAAAAACATCACGACCAGGAGGGCAAATGCATGCAACCGCTGATCTACGTTGGAGATGGCAAACTCAAAGACCTGACGGGCAAGAGCTTTGACGCTTACATTGGCTTTTTTGATAAAATCGAAAATAAGCCTTATATAGACGGAAAATATTATGATCTTCAGGAATTCGAAAGATACCTGCAGAACGCTCAACCCCACGCCGTCAGAATCGGATTTGATTATCAGGATGAGCTTGATTATCTGTTATGCCTGCTCTCCCCTTTCGTCACCTCGATCTATTTGCACACCAAGTCCAATAAAACCTTTGATCTTTCCTCGATGGAAAGGTGTTCAGAGCTTGAGATTGTTCAACTGTACTGGAACACCAAGCAAGAATGCCTTTGGGATGTCAAGAAAAACATCAAGTTAACGCATTTTCAGATTATGGATTTTTACAAGGTATCCGATTTTTCAGCTTTTCGAGGCAGTTCGATTGTGGATCTGCGCATATTCGGCTGCAATGGGTTAAGCTCATTTGTCTCCAAAGTACATTTGGATGATCCCACGTTTCTCTGCGATATGCCCATGCTGCGCGAGCTTTACTTGGATGTTATTAAGGATGAGGACAGCACATATTATCTTGAACTGTTTTCAAAGCTGCAAAATTTACGTAAGCTCTCCCTGCCATCGGGCTTTTTCACGTTTTATCAATTCGCGTGGCTCAAAGCACATATGCCGAGTGTAGCCGAGGGTCTGGATTGTATTTACCGTGCAGGAAATCACATGAGCATCATCGGAAAAAGAATGCCGGGAGCATTTGAGGATCATGCTAAGGCAGACAAATATCAAGTAAAATACGATGCTTTGGTAAATAAATACAGAACACAGGATTCACCCCCGGATGACAGAACAAAAAGTTAATATAATCATCGTGACGATATCCGAGGTGTCCCGCATGCACAGAAATCCTTTTGAAGGGGATGGCGCCTCGACATCCCGTCCTGCGCAAACTACCTCCTTGCAATGTGAATATTTCTCTGCTCTTGCCCGGTGCGTCGGGGACGTCGCACCCTACGGTTCTTGGGGTATTTGCAATCAAGATTCTGTGTAGGATGAATAAGGCTCAAGTCCTGTCACCCGTACCAAAGAGAGCAGGCAGCCGAGTGACTGCCTGCTCTCTTTGTCTATGGGCTA
>CAZCRV010000158.1:0-4940 GCA_964501175.1 uncultured Clostridium sp. | reverse complement strand
AAGTAAGACAGATGAACGAGATTCGCACAGGTCACGTGATGCTGATGACGAGAGAAACTTGGGAGAAGGTATGCAGAAATGATTAAAGAACTGATGCACGATCCGATATTCCTCGCAGGGAAGTCAGAGGTCGCAACGAAAGAAGATTTGCAGGTTGCTCAAGACTTGCTTGACACGCTGATGGCGTACAGAGAAAGCTGTGTCGGCATGGCGGCGAATATGATCGGCGTGCGTAAGCGCATCATCGCCTTTCTCGACGAAAGTGGACGAGCTCCTGCGTATACGGTTATGCTCAATCCCGAGATCATCAAGAAGGACGGCGCGTACGACACCGAGGAAGGCTGTCTGTCGCTTCTCGGCGGCCCCCGTAAGTGCAAGCGATACAAGACCATTAAGGTGCAGTATCAGACCTTGGAAATGCAAACACGCACGAAAAACTTCATCGGCTGGACAGCGCAGATTATTCAGCATGAGGTGGATCATTGTAATGGGATATTAATCTAAATTATTGCATAAGGAGATAATATGGATATTAATTTTAAAGGTCTTGTGAATTTACATACATTGCCGACCTCGGAGCCTTTGCTGCCTCTTTATGAGGCGATAGTTAATTCTATTCAAAGTATTTCTCAAAGTCAAATCTCTAACGGATACGTACATGTAAAGATCGAAAGAGAAAACACACCTTCGTTATTTGACTATACATGGGAAACTGATATAGAAAATATTGTGATCACAGATAATGGAATTGGATTCACTGATGATAATTTCAAATCCTTCAACACCTATGCTAGTGACTTTAAGAAAATGTTGGGATGTAAAGGTGTTGGAAGAATGATATGGCTAAAGGCTTTTAGTTCCGTAGAAATCCATAGTACATATCAAGAAAATGATCAGTTTTTCAATCGTACTTTCACTTTTGATAGTGAAAATGCGGTGGGAAATGAAAAAAGAATAACGTTAGAAGAGAGAACAAACAATTTAACTGTAATTAAACTCAAAGGACTTCGCTCTAAAAACAGGGCAAACACCCCGAAAAAATTGAAAACAATCGCGAGAGATATACTAAATCATTGCTTTATATACTTTGTTTTGGGAAAGGCTCCTGAAATAACGGTGTCCGATGACAATGACACGATTTCAATAAATAATATGTTTAGCGAAATACGCAAAAATGATATATGTACGACACAGTTTTCGATTGAAGAACAGTCCTTCGAATTAATTCATTTTCGCAATTATAACCCCAATTCTGGCAATCATTGCTTGAATTTGTGCGCAAATGACAGAAGAGTTTCTAGTATAAATTTACAAAGCGTATTAAATGGTGTCAATAGCAGATTTACAACGAATGAAGGTTCGTTTGTTTATAATGGATATATCACATCAAAATACTTGGATGAAAATGTAAATAGAGAGAGAACCTCTTTCAATATTGAAGAAACACAGCGTGGATTGTTTAACAATGTTAGCAAATCTGAAATCGTCGAAAAGGCAACTGAATTAATATTGGAGTATTTGTCGCAAGATATTACTTCATACAACAGTAATAAACGGGTTAGGATCGAAGAATTTATTCGTAATGTAAATCCTAGATACAGACTTTTACTATCTAGATATCCGGAATGCATAGATAATATTTTGCTTTATGATGACGAAACAAAACTAGAACTCGAATTGTTTAAGCAAGAACAAGAATACAAACTCAAATTAAAGCAGGAAGGCATTGAATTAGAGAAAACAATAAAGAATAATGTTAACGCTGATGAGATCGTAAAAAGAACGACAGCTTATGCCGAAAAAATTTCGGAAATGGGAAAAAGCAGCTTGGCAGAATACATTTTGCACAGAAAGGCCGTTTTGGAATTGTTAGAAAACAATTTGAAATATCAACAAGATGGGAAATATGCTTACGAAGAGAGTATCCATCAAATTGTTTTCCCGATGCAACAAACATCTGACGATATTGACTATACATCTCATAATCTTTGGTTGATAGATGAAAAACTAGCGTATCATTACTATCTAGCATCGGACAAAAAAATAAAATCTATGAAGCCCGTGGAAGCAGAGAGCGACAATGAACCGGATATTGCAATTTTTGACGCTCCGTTTGCATTTACTGATGAGAATCAGCAGCCGTTTAGAAATGTCACCATCATTGAGTTTAAACGCCCTGGAAGGGAATCTTATACAGACACAGAGAATCCGATTCAGCAAGTTATTGATTACATGGATGATTTCATTGGAGGAAAGATAAAAACCAAAGATGGATTAACAATTGATGGGCGTGATTCTATGAGATTCTTCTGCTATATTCTTTGTGACATTAACGAAAAAATCAAAAAATATGCGAAGCAGCATAACTTCCAAAAAACGCCGGATGAAATGGGATATTATATGTATTTCAGTAATTACAATGCCTATATTGAAATTATCCCATACAATAAAATGATACAGGATTCTAAAAAGCGTAATAAAATATTGTTTGATAAATTGTTCAATCAATAATCAAAAAAACGCTGGACTTTCTCTCAAACTTGTGGTATTGTTGGTGTTACCAAAGAACAGGAGGTAACAAAATGGTACTGCAAGCATTGAAAAACATGTATCCAAAAGCGAGCGAGAAGGTGCTTAAGGCGGTCATGAAAGACCTTGAAAAGTGCCGCGGCAAGAATATGAGCACCGAGGAATTCGCAGATTGGATAGGGAAGCTCGTGACAGCGCATACCATCGAAGAAGCATTAAGAACAACAGAGGACGATTCAAAGTCGAGTCAAGTCGGTGATGAGTCGTCCTTTGCTATTACGGAGGTGAGCGATGAAGGAAACAATTGAAGAACTGTGGCATGGCAACATCATACCGCAAGAGGATAGCCGAACTAACTCGCCGGAGATGAAGAAATTGCTCAGCTACATGGCGCGGCATCACGAGGACTTGGAGAAAAGCTTCACGGACGAGCAGAAAGAAATCTTCGAGAAATTTCACGACTGTTGGAGCGAATACATGAGCCTCGCGGAAAAGGCAATATTCGTGTATGCCTTCAAGCTCGGTGGAAGGTTGATGCTTGAAACGCTATCAGAGCAACGCAAAAATTGATACGCAGTAAGCAAAGAATAGGCCGATGAGGGAGGTAAAACTTGTCGGTCTATTTTACTTACTATAATTTTGTCAAAATGGGTAGAAAAGTTCATGAAAATATGATATAATTAATTATCTCTCTCGAATTGGACAGGAGGTTTAATTATGTCAAGCTATACAATTGCAACCGAAAGCATTGATAATGCTACCTTAAAAAATTATTACGATACAGCTAAAGCAAATCATGGACTTAAGGCATCGACGGATTTGGATGTTATTTTTTCTGTTGCTGCTCAGCAAATGGACTTATTTCCTGGAATAAAAGGAGTTAATACACCGAAATTTTATATAGAGCGCTGGGTGAAAGGATACTGCGATGCGAAGAGCAATCCTCCGAGTCAAAGAATTGCTAAAACGAAATCTTCGTGTACGGATCCTGCAATTAGAGCTATAGTTCAGACAACACAGTGCATGACTGATTCTAAGGCAGCTGAAGGTGAGAAAGTGCATGACTTATTTATGTCAGCAGAAAATATTCAGGGAAATCTATTGGAAGAATACATTGCCACTTGTGTAAGACCATATGGTTTTTTGTGGTGTGCAGGAAATGTTTTGCATGCACTCGATTTTTGTAACACCACAGGCACGGTGTTGATTCAAGTTAAAAACAAGTCGAATACCGAAAACAGTTCCAGCGGTGCAATTCGAAACGGCACAACTATAGTAAAATGGTATAGACTAGGAACAAAAACGAAGAATAAGGTCAAAATTCCGGATTATAAGTGGTCAAAACTGAATGAAATAATTAATAAATACAAGACAGAGGGCATAGAATTGCCTCCATGTAATATGAGTGAAGATGCTTATATTGCTTTTCTGGTTAAAGCGGCAAAAGCCAATCCTGGATTGATAACTAACGAATAAATAAGCGACAAATAAAGAATAGAGAAAACGAGCAGCTCGATTGAACTGCTCGTTTTCGTTACCTCAAAACATTGATAACTGTGAACCACAGGTGTTAGTTGCGGATTGTTTAGCGACTAAGGCATCCATGTACAAACACCATGTTGTATCACTTGTGTTCTTATATCTCGAAAATTCAAAATTCACATTATGTATATCAGGAGTACCGTTCATATCATTGATAATTGTTTGCGCAATAGCCTCACCTAGTTTGATTGGAACTGCGTTGCCGATCTGCTTATATTGCTCGAGCACGGGACCGCAAATTTTCCAATCAAGGGGAAATCCTTGGATTCGGCTATATTCTTCTACACTTAAAGGTCTGTTCAACGTTGGATGACATAAATCGGTTGCAGGCATTGTCGGATTGGTAACAAGAGTAGGGGAGGGTTTGCTGAAGCTTAAACGCCTTAAAAAACCTGTCTTTCCGCCTCCTAGCTGTAATTTACTACCCATCGCCTCAACTTGTAGCTCAGGCGGCAAGTCCTTCCAATATTGTCCTTCTGTTAGTATACGGTAAAAACGGAGTCGTCGTTCCGGAAACTCCACGTAGTGGTGTTGAATATCCTCGGGAAGTTCGTTTAACGCATCACGTAGTGTTCTCCAAGGAGCAAGACCGTTCTCGCCATTTTCAGAATGTGTTGGAGTAAGATAGGAAACCTTCTGAGTTCCAAGCTTTCCAATCATAACTACTCTTTCTCTGATTTGTGGAGCACCAAAATTAGCAGCATTGTAAAGATTAAAGGAAACTGCATATCCCAATTCCTTCAACTTGTCAAGTATTACAAGCAATGCACCGCCCTTGATGGGTTCGTCGGAATCCTTATAAGGATATGTTGCTGACAGTAATCCGCGAACGTTTTCGATTACAACGTATGTAGGCTTAATTTCTCCAA
>CAZCRV010000157.1:0-4997 GCA_964501175.1 uncultured Clostridium sp. | reverse complement strand
GTAAAAAGTATCCGCTTTTTCTTTTCGCAGAGCTAAGTTAGTGACTCAGCTCCTTCATTTTGGAGCATGTATTATCAGACAAGACCCTGAGCAAGCATTGCATCCGCAACCTTTTCAAAGCCTGCGATGTTCGCACCTGCAACCAAGTCGCCCTCCATGCCGTACTTCTTGGCAGCGGCAACGGAATTATTGAAGATATCGGACATGATCTGATGTAGCTTTGCGTCAACCTCTTCTGCGGTCCAGGAGTAGCGCATGGAGTTCTGACTCATTTCCAGACCCGAAACTGCAACGCCGCCTGCGTTGACTGCCTTGGAGGGAGCAACGACCACGCCGTTTGCCTTGAGGTACTCAAACGCCTCTGCGGTGGTGGGCATGTTGGAAACCTCTACGTAATACTTGACGCCGTTTGCAACGATGTCCTTTGCGTTGTCCAGGTTGACCTCGTTCTGAGTAGCGCAAGGCATGACCACGTCAACCTTCTGCTCCCAAGGACGCTTGCCGGCAAAGAACTGCACGCCAAACTTGTCTGCATAATCCTGTACCTTATCGCGGCCGGATGCACGCATTTCCAGCATGTAAGCGATCTTTTCCTCGGTGCAAATACCGTCGGGATCGTATACGTAGCCGTCGGGACCCGAAATGGTCACGACCTTACCGCCAAGCTCGGTCACCTTCTTGACCGTGCCCCAAGCTACGTTACCAAAGCCGGAGACCGCAAAGGTCTTGCCCTTGATATCCTCGCCAAGGTAATTGAGCATCTCTACGGTGTAGTAAACTGCGCCAAAGCCTGTTGCTTCGGGACGGATCAGAGAGCCGCCGTATGCGCGACCCTTGCCGGTCAGAACGCCCTCGTAGCGGTTGACCAGTCTCTTGTACTGGCCGTACATGTAACCAACCTCGCGCGCACCAACGCCAATGTCACCTGCGGGAACGTCGGTGTCGGGGCCGATGTGACGGAACAGCTCGGTCATAAAGCTCTGGCAGAACGCCATGATCTCGCGGTCGCTCTTGCCTCTTGGGTCAAAGTCGGAGCCGCCCTTGCCGCCGCCCATGGGAAGGCCGGTCAGAGAGTTCTTGAAGGTCTGCTCAAAGCCAAGGAACTTAATAATAGAAAGGTTTACGGAAGGATGGAAACGCAGGCCGCCCTTGTAAGGACCGATCGCGCCGTTGAACTGTACGCGATAGCCGGTGTTGACCTGTGCCTGGCCCTTGTCGTCTACCCACGGTACGCGGAACATGATCACGCGCTCCGGGATGACCATGCGCTCAAGCAGGGCTTCCTTGCGGTACTTTGCTTCGTTTGCTTCAACCACGGGACGCAGCGAGTCAAGCACTTCCTTGACGGTCTGGTGGAACTCGGGCTCACCGGGATTTGCGCTAACCACTTTGTCAATAATTTCATCTACGTAAGACATAGTAAAATCTCCTTTTTGGGAAAAATCAATATGGGAACATTATACACCCATCGCACATGGATTGCAATAGGTTTTTGCAACTTTTTGTTTTTTTCTTGCAGAATTTTACGAATTTTTCGCTGCAATGCTCTCATCAATGGATTTTGCAGCAAGTTTTCCCGCGCCCATTGCAAGAATGACAGTTGCAGCACCCGTGACGGCGTCGCCGCCCGCCCATACGGCATCAAGCGAAGTGTGTCCCGTTTGCTCCTCGGTCACGATGCAGCCGCGCTTGTTGGTTTCAAGGCCTTCGGTGCTCGAGGTCAGAAGCGGATTCGGTGTCGTACCGATGGCCATGATCACACAGTCCACGTCAAGGAAATATTCCGAGCCGGGAATGACCACGGGTCTGCGACGGCCTCGCTCGTCCGGCTCGCCAAGCTCCATGCCCACGCAGGTCATGCCGCGCACAAAGCCGTTGTAGGGGTCGCGCGCGTTGTCGGGATTTTGGTAGCCGTGAATTTCGGTGGGTGCTTGCAAAAGCAAGAACTCCACGCCCTCCTCCATGGCATGCTCCACCTCCTCGCGACGCGCGGGCAGCTCATCCATAGAGCGACGGTACACGATATACACCTTCTCTGCCCCCAGGCGCAAAGCGGTACGCGCAGCGTCCATGGCCACGTTGCCACCGCCCACCACCGCCACGCGACGGGCGCGCAAAATCGGCGTGGTGCTGTCGAGGCGATACGCCTTCATCAGATTGCTTCTGGTCAGATATTCGTTGGCGGAATATACGCCCTTGAGCGATTCGCCCGGAATGCCCATAAACGCGGGCAAGCCTGCGCCCGAGCCGATAAAGACGGCCTCAAAGCCCTCTTCCTCCAAAAGCTCGGAGATTTCCACCGTTCTGCCAACCACAACGTTGGTCTGAAAATCGACGCCCAGAGCCTTGAGCGTTTCCACTTCCTTTTGCACGATGGCCTTGGGCAGACGGAATTCGGGAATGCCGTACATCAGCACGCCGCCCGCTACGTGCAGAGCCTCGAACACGGTGACCTCATAGCCTTTTTTGGCAAGATCGCCCGCGCAGGAAAGGCCCGCAGGGCCCGAGCCCACGATGGCCACGCGGTGTCCGTTGGACACAGGGCGCACGATCTCCTTCTGATTGTAAGTATTATGCCAATCGGCCACAAAGCGTTCCAGGCGGCCAATGCCCACGGGCTCACCCTTGATGCCACGCACGCACTTGGCCTCGCATTGCGTTTCCTGCGGACAAACACGTCCGCAGACGGCAGGCAGCGAGGACTGACGGGTAATGACCTCGTACGCGCCCTCAAAGTCGCCCTCCTTGACCTTGGCAATAAACTCGGGGATGGCAATGTTCACGGGGCAACCGCCAACGCAAGGCATATTTTTGCAGCCAAGGCATCTTGCCGCCTCGGCAAGCGCGGTTTGCTCGTCGTATCCCAGCGTGACCTCGTCGAAATTGCGTGCACGCAGCACGGGATCCTGCATGGGCATGGGATTTTTGATAGGAGAGGTATTATACTTTGCCATTACTCTACCTCCTTGCTGAGCAGATTGCAGGTCGCTTCTCTTGCATGCGCCTCAAAATCGCGGTACATGGTGCTGCGCGACATAGCCTCGTCAAAATCCACGGCATAGCCGTCAAACTCGGGGCCGTCCACGCATGCAAATTGCGTCTTGCCACCCACAGTCAGGCGGCAGCCGCCGCACATGCCCGTGCCGTCGATCATGATTGGGTTCATGGAAACCACCACGGGAATCTCGTAGGGCTTGACGGTAGCCACCACGAATTTCATCATGATCAGAGGCCCGATGGTGATCACGCGATCATAGCGCGTACCGCCCTCCAATGCCGCCTGCAGAGGCGCGGTGACAGTTCCCTTTTGGCCATACGAGCCGTCGTCGGTCATGACGGTCAGCGTGTCGGACGCAGCGGCAAATTCGTCTTCCAATATGACCAAATCCTTATTTCTGAAGCCGATGATGGCGTGCACGCGGCAGCCCGCCTCGTGCAAAGCCTGTACCACGGGCAAAGCGATGGCGCAGCCAACGCCGCCGCCTACCACGCATACGTCCTGCAAGCCCTCAATCTCGGTTGCCTTGCCAAGAGGCCCGACGAAATCGGCAATATATTCGCCCTCTTTTTTGGTCGCAAGCAGATCGGTGGTCGCGCCCACGGTCTGGAAAATGATGCGCACCGTGCCCGCAAGCCTGTCATAGCCCGCAACGGTTAAAGGGATTCTCTCCCCTTCCGAGTCCACGCGCAAAATGATAAACTGCCCCGCACGGGCACGCTTTGCCACGGCAGGCGCATAAATATCCATCTGCACCACGGTGGGATTTAATTGTTTTCTTGATACGATTCTGTACATGATAATGCCTTTCAGTTATATATCCGGTGCATAGCACAAATTATCTCATAATAATTTTATCACAACTGTGCTGCGGTGTCAATCGATTTGTTCGAGAAAGTCACATAAACAAAAAAAGATACCCGACAGATTATCAAAACCCGTCGGGGGTCCTCGTTTAAGGACATTGAAGTTTTTTGTTCAAATCATCAAATGAATCCACTTGTTCTCCTGAATATTGCTCATTAAATCTGTTAAAGAGAATCGAAGGTATTCCAAGTGTTTGGGCAGATAAAATATTTGCAATGCTATCATCTACAAAAAGGCATTCGTCTGCTGATGCTTGTATTTGTTTTAAGGCAATACGGTATATTTGAGGATCAGGTTTCCTGCAATGCACATCTCCGCTGATGATTCTGTATTTGAAATACTTGTCAATGCCATAGTATTCGGTAATATATCTACTCCACTCCGATACATCCGTAGACAACAAAACAAAGTCATATTGTTTATAATATTTTTCTGCAAATACAATAAACGATTTGTCAAAAGAAAGATAATTTTCAATATAGTCTTTCATATGATATTCGGGGTCTTTGTAACCCAATTTAGAAAGGAATTCATATGAACTTATCTGGCCTAACCCTGCTTTAGTAAACAATTTTTGATTTTCAAGCAAATCCTTTATTCGTCCATGTTCCGATACATCGAAGTGTTCATACGTATAAGGAACAAAATTTCCTGTTTTGTCTTTTAATATGACTCCGTACATATCGAATATCAAAGTTGTAATCTTTTGGGACATCATCTCATTGCTCCTTGATTTTTATCGCCAGTTTCTACTCTTGTTTTGCTTTGATTGTTTTTAACGAAGATATCAGCATTCTGCGTATAGCGCCGCAATCATTTTGAATAGCTTTGTATGCGGTTTCTTCAATACAACCTGTTTCAAACAACAGCTCAAGCCAATATTCGGTTTCGTAGCACTCCTTTTGCGCTATTTCGAGCTTTGATATGAAATCTTTCGTGCCCTGCGCATACTGTGCTTCATGAATGTTTGCTCCAATAGAAGTGCCTGAACGTAATAATTGATTGATCAGCACAGTTTCTTTATGTTCGGATTTCATGTTACGGCAGAGAAAAACTATGTTTTTTGCAAAACCCTTTGCCTTATCTCTTAAAATGCTGTTCGACATATCATCACCTCTACCAATATTGTACA
>CAZCRV010000156.1:0-5002 GCA_964501175.1 uncultured Clostridium sp. | reverse complement strand
GAAAAGGCTCGACCCAAACTTTCATCCTTGAGTTATCGCGGACTGTTTACTTAACCAGGCCCAGGTGTTCCATCCAGTACAGCACGTGAGACGCAAAGCCGTGGTTGCAGCTTGCGTGATCCGCAGTCAGCTCCCAAAGCGTGCCCGTTCTGTCTGCCATGTAAGTAAAGTAGCCCTTGATGTTTTCATACAGCGCCTCGTGGCAGCCGTATCTGTCCAGCAGATCCAAGCGCAGATAGTTGCCGATAAATGCGTTTGCAACCCAGATCTCGGGATATACGCCCTTCTTGACGCGGTCGGGGCCAAAATCGTTGACCAACGTATTCCACAGCCAGGGATGGCTCTCTGGCGTTGCTACGCCGCAGAAGAATGCATAATACTGGCAGGCCTCGGTTCTCTCGCCCGACAGCACCAGCTTTCCGTCTCTTCTGTACATATTGTCGCAGAAGAATCCGCTCTCGGTCATGCTCATCTTGGCAATCGTCTCTCTCAGCTTTGCTGCCTCATCCTTCAAGGGCTCGTCACCGTACAGCTCGGCAATCGTGTCCTTCATGGTAGCATACAGCATGTTGGATGCAAAGGAAACGTCCTGCACCAGCTCATTTGCCTTGGACCATTCCACAAATACCCAGCTCTGCAGCTTTTCGAGCAGCCCATACTCGTTCTCAAACGGACGGAAGAAATTCAGCAGCGCATATACTCTGTCCTTGGCCTCGGCAATCAGTTCATAATCACCCGATCTCTTTGCATACTCGCCAAGCTCCACCACGTACCACATAGCCCAGTTGGGGATATAGGTGTGGTCGTTGTGATCCGAGGGATAACACATAGGCAGCATGCCCTCGGGGATAAACTCAAACTTCTCGGGCATCAGGAAATTGGAAAGGAACGCCTTTTCCACCTCACTCTTGCCCGTCAGCGTCTTTTCCACACGCGAGGTAAAGAAGCTGTCGCACAACCAGCCTGCTCGCTCACGAGAGGGGCAGTCCATGTAAATATCCACAGTGTTTGCGCGGAAGGTTTCAACCGCTGCGTCGTAAATGCGGCGCATCGCGTCGTCCTCGCCCACGAATTTCGCGGTGATCTTGCCTGCAGGAAAAGCGACCTTGAAAAGTCTCAAGCCCTTAACCGTAAACGAGCAGCCCCTTGCTACAAGGCGAATATAACGCATGGTGTAGGGCTCCTGGCAACGGATGCTGTAAGAGCCGTTCTCTGCACGCACGGCCACGATATTGGAGGTGCCGTTACGGAAGCAATTGAGCTGTCCGCCGGGAATCAGCTCGTCAAACAGCACGTAAAGCTCGCCCTTGCCGCAAGCCTCGAGCTCAAACTCAAAAATACCCGTATAGTTGACGCCCATGTCCACGTCCACGTAAGTCTCTGCGCATACGGGAATGGCAGCAGCGCTGATATCATAGGGCTTGGGCTCGGAGAACGCCATGTGGGAAGCGGTCTCGTAGGATCTGAATTCCAGCTCCTCGACCGTATATCCAAAGAACTCGTCGTAGATCTTGGTCACCTCGCGGTTGCCGTAAACGGGGCGATCTTGGTCATACGACACGCTGCCCGTGGCAAACACGACCTTGGGATACAGCTCCTCGACCTCACCGTAAGGCACGTCACGGTGGATAAAAGCCTTGTCCTCGGTCAGCGCGACCGGGGCGGGCGCGCTCTTTTTCTCGGGTGCAAGATCGTAACACTCCACCATATGACGCTGGAAGGAATATCTCTGCACCCGGGTCATGCGTTCATCCACGCCACGCACACAGAATCCGACACAGGGAGTATCGGTGTACGCAACCACCTCGCCACCCACCAAAAGCTCTGCGCAAACAAACGAGGGCTTGTCCAGGTAATGGAAGGAGTTGACGTTATAGCCCGCGATGCGGATGCAAAGCGTATTTTCGCCGTCGGAAAGCAACTCGGTCAGCACAAGCTCGTCGGCACGGTAATAGCCGTGACCCGCTCTTGCAGGACCGTGCGCAATGATCTTGCCGTTCAATAGCACCGTGAACGAGCAATGCGCGGCAAGTGCAAGCACAACGGGCTTATTGGATTTTTGAATGCTTGTATGTAAGGCGATGGTGCGGTTCATCACCTTTTCGGTGCCGCACTCCCAAACGGGACGCGCCTTGATAAATGAATACTTATGAACGTTCATGTCATGCTCCTTTTAATATAATTTGATCAGAATCAATGCGTATTTACTCACGGAAATGCAGATCTGTCGACTCATGCCCATCAGCGGCAGAGTCTGCACGTGCGCAAGGTCGCGCACGCCATCCAGGATCAGCACGTCCGCGCTGTAAACGTTGTCGGGCAGATTATTTAAGCGGATATCCACAAGCCCTGCACCGTTTGCGACAGAAACCAGCACCGCGCCGGCACGATCACCGACAGACGCCGCCGCGTCAACGCCGCTGCCCTGCACGTCGCAAAAGACCGCACTTCCCTGCCTGTACAGCACGTCGTACGCGCGAAAGGCATGCGAAGGCTTGGCAGGACTTCCAAAGCGATCGCAAATGCCGCACAGAGCCGAAAATTCGGGCTGTGCGTCGTAATAGGTGGCCGACTCGATTCCGAATGCGTTTTGCATTTTCAGCAGCGCAGAGGCGCAAAAAATCGCGCCACCCAGCGAATGCAACCGCTCGTATGCCTCTTGCTTTTGCGCGGGGGGCAGCACGCCCGCATCGGGCCTTGCGCAGTTCCATTCGGAAATATGAATGGGCAGATGCGCCATGTCGCTCTTTTGCAGGTAAGCGGACAGCTTGCTTGCCCCTGCAAGCGCTGCGTCGGGTGTCTCCCCGTACGCGCAGATCGACACAAAATCCAACGGCACCTGCTTTTTCTTACAGAATTTGATAAACTCGCGCGCCATCGCGCCGTAGTCGGCAAAGCCCATGCCACCGACCTGCAGATCGGGGTCATACGACTTGACACCGTGCGCCACCTTTTCGTAAAAAGCAAATGTGGCAGCGTTGCCTACGTCCTTCATGGTGTCGGGCGTTGTCCACACCTCGAAAAAGCGAATGCCGGCACGCATGCCGTCCGCCCATCCGTCGTTGTAATGGCGGATGATGTTGGTGCACACGCGCACCCATTTATCCACGTTTTCGGGAAATGCATAGTACCAGCCGTTATCGCTCTCGCCAAGGCGGTACACGATCTCGGTGCCGCTCAGGGCGGCCACCTTGATCAGCGCATCGGTGGGCGCGAAGCGATAGCTGCCCGGGTCGTACTCATCGGCAGACATATCGGGAAAAATGGCAGAAACGTTGACATACAGCCCCGCCTGCTTTCCTCCCGCGTCGGCAAAGCGCACCCGCGGCACGCCCATAGAGAGAAACAGATCCGAAAGATCCGCCCCGGGGGAGAGCGGGCCGTTACACATGCCGTGCAGCGGCTTGATCTGCCCCACAACAGACGCAAAGTCTACCGTGACCAGCTTTCGTTCGGTCATATCAGAACGCCCAGTTGCCGTTCTCAAAGATCTGCACCATCTTGCCGTCGGCAGTCTCGCCCACGATCGAAAGATCCGCCGTGCCGATCATAAAGTCCACGTGAATCATGGAGTCGTTAATGCCCTTCTCGTGCGCCTCGGCCAAGGTGTACTTGTCGTAGTCCCTAAGGCAATTGGTAAAGCCCGCGCCCATAGCCAGATGGCAGGCAGCGTTTTCGTCAAACAGCGTCTCGTAGAAGGTAATGCCGCTTGAGCGTATGGGAGAATCGTAAGGCACGAGCGCGCACTCGCCAAGCATGGCAGCGCCAGCGTCCATGGTGATCATTTGATTGAGCAGATCCTCGCCCTGCTCTGCGTGCGCCTCGACCGCACGGCCGCCCTCAAATCGCAGCCAGAACTTGTCGATCACCTCGCCGCGATAGGAAAGCGGCAGGCTGGAATACACCACGCCCTCGGCAGAGCCTGCCTTCGGCGAGGTAAAGGTCTCCTCGGTGGGGATATTGGGATTATAATATTCCCCGCCCAGCGTGTTCTCGCCGCCGCCAAGGAACAATCCGTCCTCGATCAGACCCACGTGCAGATCTGTGCCGTTCTCGCTCTTGTAGTGCAGCTTGGCAAGGCCAAGGCTGTTGAGGTACGCGCACTTTTCGGCAAAATTCTTGTTGTGCTTGTCCCATTCCGCAACCGAATCAAGCAGATTTCCCTCGGCATCCAGCACGCGGGAGGTATACAGAATCGCATTCCACAGCTTTTCCACGGCAGCACTTGCGCGCATGCCCGGGAATACCTTCTTTGCCCAAGCTTCGCCCGGAACGGCAGCAATGCACCACTTATATTTATTGTCCATCGCGTCGCGATAGGGCTTGATGATGGGATAACGCATCTGCGCTGCCTTGGAGTTCTTCGCCTGATCCATGCCCTTAAGGCCGTCCGGGTCATCCGAGAGCAGATACAGCATAGCGGGATTCTTTTCAAGTCTGTACTTCAGTCTTGCCTCCTCGAATTCCTCCACCGTGCCAAGGCTCTTGAGCGAGCGATACTTGACAGAGAGCTTTGTCAGAGGCTGATAGCCCCAGTCCACGATGACGCGCGCAGCGCCCTTGCGATAAGCGGCCTCGGTGACCATTGCCACAAACTCGGGCTGATCGAGCGAGGCGGTGATCATGACCACGTCACCCTTTTTGATGCTCAAGCCGCACTTGACCAGCAGCTTGGCGTATTCCTTCAGAACTGTTTTTTTCATATTCCTTGTTTTCCTTTCCATGGAAATTCTTATCCCTTGTATTATATCACATTGTGCACGCTTTGTCACTATTTCGCGCAAAAAAAATTGGGCGGTCGCGCATGCGACCGCCCGTTTTGTCATATCTCTTGGGTTTTCTTACTTGGTCTTGAGGGAGTTCTCGTAGGACTCAACCATCTTTTTCATCGTGACACCCGTACGACCTCTACTCCTTGCACTGAGCTTTTTGAGCCATTTTTCAGTGCTTTTGCCCGTAAATATCTTGATTTCAAGCTTCGCCGTATCATCATCGGTTAATG
>CAZCRV010000155.1:1781-5031 GCA_964501175.1 uncultured Clostridium sp. | reverse complement strand
CGATGCTTCCGGGGAAATTGTTGAGAATACGGTTTTCAATGTAACCATCCTCGATGATGTTGTTGATATTCTTGGCTACGAGCATAAGGGCTTGGAGGTTTTTAGGATCCGCTTTTACGTAATCCCAAAGCTCGCTCTCTCTGATCTTGTCTCCGGGATCCGGCAAATCGGGCTTGATGGGATACCACTTGAATTTCTCAAGTGAATTCATATAGGTCTGCAATACAAGGAAATCCGAGTAAAGCAGGTGTCCCAGCTCGTGTGCGAAGAACCCGAAGATGATCCAGAAGCGTGCAAGTCTTCCCTTTTTTGAAGTAACCATTTTGTTTCCCGAGTTGATTGCAATAACCGAATTATCGGTTACTGCAAGCTCCTCGGATTTTGGCTTCCAGACAAGCTTGACGCGGATACGGCGATTGTAATTGTATCGCTTCGTCTGCGCGGTTGCTATGTCCTCAAAGTAGCCTGCCATAATACGCGAGGAAAACAACTGGCTGTCCCTGAGAGTCTGTTTTTTCTCGTTCAGGAGGCGTTTTACTGCGGTGTGGTCAACTCTGCCTCTTCCCATAACTCCCCCTCCTTATACGGCCTTTTTCGGCTTCTTCTTGTTAAAGAACGGATCAAGTATCGTATCGATCAGCATATCGCGGTCCTCCTTCTCGGTCGTCGCCTTGCTGATAACGGTCATTAAGGCGGACTGATAGGGATTGCCCGTGATCTGGGTAGATACGATCCAGTCGATCAGACTTCTCATACCAACGCTTCCGTCGGTAATGTTGTTCTTACGGCAGGCCTCAGCCATATCGTTAACGACGTGAACCATATCCGATACCATAAGCTCGTCTGTCTCGCCTGTAATGCTCATCGCTCTCTGAACCATAACCTCCGGCTCGGGAAGCTCGATATCCATTACCAGACTCATTCTGTCCACGACGCTCTGGTTGACCGCACGGCATCCCTCGTAGCTGACGTTGGTGGTAATGACAACGACCGAATCGGGATGACGCTGGATGATCTCACCGGTCGGGAGGGTAATGGAGCCCTTCTGCTCAAGAAGCGAGTTCAGACCGACGAGAACGCCGGGTTGCGCAATAGTCGAAGGCTCTTGCACCTCGACGAGATACCCGTTCTTCAAAGCGCGAATGAAATCGCTCTCCTCATAGCGGAAGGATTGCCCCTTCTCATCCGTCTTTTCTTCCTTCTTGGAAAGCTGTACGACCTTTTCGGTTACCATTGAGAGAACAACCGCCATACAGTCCTGAGAGGTTGCTTCCTCGTTATCCGTTCCGGTCAGACGCTTAAAGGTTCCGACGGGATCGTAATCCATATCGTCGAGATCGGGGAGCTTCATCAGCTTCTTGACGTTCTCAAAGTTGATACCGCCCATCGCCTTCAGCTCCTCACGCTCTCTGTCGAGATCCGCATTACCGGTGCTACCGCCGTCAACGTCGGGGATCAGCTGACCGATGAAGTCGAAGATCTCCGAGTTTGCCGAGCAGGTGTACTTCATGTACGGAAGTCCAAGACCTGCCGCAATCGCTCTCGCCGCTGCGGTCTTACCCGTACCTGCGGGACCTCTAAGATAGAAGTTGCGCATCTGAGTCGGTTTTCCCGTGGTCGCCTGCGCATGATGGCAGATACCCACAACCTGTTCGGGTATGATGTACCAATCCTCAAGCTTCGGAATAAGCGACTGCTCAAGCATCGAAAAGGTTCGTCCGCTATTCAATGCATACTTCCCTTCAAAGTCCGATACAGCAACAATCGTGCTTGCTCTACCGATCTTCGGTGCAGGTCCGGTCTTCGCGAGTATGATGAACTCACCCGCAACGACTTCCTTTGGAGTAAACTTGCGCGAATCGATCTGTGCCGACGAAAGTCTTGTTACCTTACCGTCCTTTGTCATTTCGAGTTTGATATGCTCGGGCAGCGCATTGTTGGTCAATCTGCGATACACGTTGTCGCACATAATTGCCATCGCATTGGTTGCCGCCGTCATATCGGGATAACCGGTGGTAAGTGCTTCGTAGTAAGCATCAAAGTTTTCCTTAAACTCGGGATCCTTCGTAAAGGTTGGAAACAATGCCATCATAATAGCTGCGCCATCTCTGTCATTCTTCGTGCAAACATAGTTTTCTACTGTGTCGTTACTCTTATCGAAGATGCTGACGAGGATGTTGCCGTTCGCATTGTCGTAAACGGCGAGGTGGTATTCGTTGGGATCCTTGGATGATTTGTACTCGGCAACGTTTTTGTTATCGAGTGTTCCGACCGCTCCCTCTCCGTCTCTTGCCATACAGTGGCATACGGCGTGTACTGCCTTGATGACCGACGTACACAAGGTAGAATCCCCGGTCCCGTGCTTGGAACACACCTTTACGGTCTTGCTTTTTAGAGTATCGAATGGCGTAGGAAGATTTCTGTTAAACCCAAATACGGCATTGATTTCTGCTGGAGTGCTCATAATTTAATTCCCTTTCTGCAATTATTGCTTAAATTCAATTTTTATTCCCCGTGGATCGTCCATCATACATGCATGATCAATGTCTTGTCGTGCAAGTTCATCAGCAATTGCTTCCCAACATTCGTGCATGGGAAGTTCTTCTGCGGGAATAATGTATTCCTTCAGTCCTTGAGCAAGCGCATCATTAAGTTTGACATTCAAATCCATAATGTGCGCTTCAACCCATTCAAATGCGATGAGACCGTAGTTAACCGGAACCGGTTCAGAAATTTCGTCCTCATCGTCCTCGGTATCCGCATCATCCTTTGGCTTTTCGGGAAGAGTTGCCTTAACGAACTCAAGCCCTGTCACCCGCAGGTTTTGGATTTTAACTTTGGCACGTCGGTATCCACCGGCTCCGCTCAGGAGAATAAACGCTTCTTCTCCATTTTCGATCAGTTTTCTGGCATTTGGCTTCTCCCAGACCCACTTTGCTGCGGGATGCTCAGATGAAACCAGTTCCGAAATCCGAGTGAGTATGACGGAGTATGCGAGATCTTGAACGTCCCTCTCTGTTGGTGCCCTCTTCGGTTCCTCGGTCTTGTTCTCGGTCTGCTTTACCGTCTCTCCATTTGTCTTTAGGAAAAGAAGCCGGATGGCTCCTCCGATAATGCAGAAGATAACCAATACGAGCAGCGGCCAGAGCCGAAACATAAAGGTGAAAAATGCAAGTACTCCGAGTATGATCAGAGCCTCGTGCGTCATGCGTCTTGTGAAATCCTTGTTCATGATAATTCCTTTCTCTCA
>CAZCRV010000155.1:0-1681 GCA_964501175.1 uncultured Clostridium sp. | reverse complement strand
GAAAATGCAAAAAAGGCGTACACAAATCTCAAATGAAACCTGTGTACGCCTTAATTTGCGTCTGTAACGGATCTACACCTATCAGAAATTCGGATTCCCATCGAAGAAGGAGCCTCCACCGAAGTTGGAGTAGCCTTCAAAGTTAGGCGAATTCTCGGGTGTACCTGTCGTGCCTGCCGCAGGAGCTGCGGGAGCTGTCGAACCGTTCTGCTGATTCTGACCTTCCTTCTTGGAGCCACCGCTCGATGCGTAGTCGATATCCTCAAGGATAATGACCGTCTGGGATTTGGTTGCGCCTGTCGTCTGGTCTACTACCCAGCTTTCCTCGTCAAGCTTACCGGAAATGTGGATAAACGAGCCCTCCTTGAGCTGCATCTTCTTGACACGCTCAACGATAGGACCGAATCCCTTTACAGCAAAGTTGACCCAGCGCTGGTTGTTCTCGGCATTCTTGTCATAGACCTTCTTGCCGATGCGGAAGCGCACGCTCTGATTATCATCCGAAAATCTGACTGCGCCCTGGTTTTCGTATCCCTTGGATACAATGACGTCTGTTGCGAATACTTTAAGCATAAGTACTCCTTTCCGCAGGTTTTTCCTGCAATAAAATATATTTATTTCATCCCGATATACTCGGGTAGAAACCGAAGAAAATAAAAAGTGTCAGACGGCACCGAAGTGCAACCTGACACTATGAATGAACTCTGATAAACTGTAACTGCTCAAGGCAATTTAGAAACTTTACGCTTTTATTATACCAAAAGCAGCTACAGCAGTCAATAGCTCCACCCAAATTGGCAGACAAAAGGCAGAATAAAGGCAAAATAGAAAAATATGCTTTATCGGATATCATTCAATGCTCCTCTGCAATATCTCTATCGAGTCCCTTAAGACAAGCAACGAACGGGACGTTAGCGGTATACAGCAAACCTTATTCCCCACGTGTATTCCGATAATCTTTTTGTTTGGCAACTCTTCCTCGCTGTGAAGTATTTCTTCAAAGGATTCATCTATGTATTCCATAAACGCTTTTGTGTTTTCTTTACTTTGGGAAATAAACTGCTCCTTTGTCAAGCACTCGGCTCTTTTCAGAGCATCCTCTACCATCTCATATTGCAAAAGAGCCCTCGTTTTCTCGGCTCTTCGTTGCTCCCGCTGTGCACAGAACAACGTAACTAATGTCACACCATTCTTTTCAAGACTTCGGCTGATGTCAATGCGTTTCTTTGAATACGCACTGATGGTTTCCAGTTTCTCTATTACAACAATATCGAACCTGCTCTGCTCCGCCTCGTCAAGCAAGCGCTGAAGCTCCTGCGGGCATCTTGTCCACTTACCTGGGGCATTATCATAATAGATTTCCACAAGCTCCCAATTCGGCTTTGTTTTCACGTATCCGAAAAGCTTTGTATATTTCTCCTTGAATTTTTCCCCTGTGTATTTGGAACACCGCATATAAATTACAACTCTTTTTTTCTTCATAGGACATCTCCTTTATTTTTTCATTTGCGCCTGCACGTCCTCTCGGATCCGCTTCATTACATATTCGCCGTCAACCGAGGTGAGTGTCTTATACCAATTGGATCGAAAGAATTTTTCGACCTCTTCCAGCTTTTCGTTCGGCTTATCTCCGATACGATAGGTGCGAAGATGCAGCCGATAGTATTTCCTGTAATCCTTA
>CAZCRV010000154.1:0-5041 GCA_964501175.1 uncultured Clostridium sp. | reverse complement strand
GCGAAGAGCGTGCGAATTCTCGCTTTTGCGAAGCAAATGCGAGTACCCTAGTGCCGAGCATAGCTCCGCACACCGAAGGTGTAGCGGATTAGGTTCGTATTCGCCGCTCGTAGATCGGAAAGCGACTCGCGCAGCGAGGCATTTTCCAGGCGAAGAGCGTGCGAATTCTCGCTTTTGCGAAGCAAATGCGAGTACCCTAGTGCCACGCGGCACTAACGCTTCGCACCGTTGCTCCGCAACGCGAAGCGTTGTAAAGCAGGTTCGCATTCGAGCCAAAGCCTATGCGCAATCTCCATCGCATTTCCCTTTACATCCGAACAAAAACATGCTATAATATCCCCGAAAGAAGGTGTTATCATGAGCCACGTTTATACCAAATCCGAGCTTTTCTCACAACTTGACGCCCTGCATATTCCGCGCGACCGCGTCTTTCTCATGCACTCGTCCCTGCGACTTGTGGGGCAGATTGAGGGCGGTGCATCTGCGCTTCTGGACGTTCTGATCGACTATTTCACTGCCGGGGGCGGCCTTTTCTGCGTGCCCACGCACACCTGGGCCAACCTTTGGGCAACCGATAAGGAATATTCCTTGGACGTGTGCGACGTGCACACCTGTCTTGGCGCATTTTCCGATTTAGCCGTGGCCGACGGACGCGGCATCCGCACCGAAAATCCCACGCATTCCATGGTGGTGTTTGGGGCGCGCGACAAGGCCGAGGCGTTTGTGGCGGGCGAGATCGATACCCCCAGCGGCACCGCTCCAGAAAGCTGCTACGGCAAGATTTACGAGATGGGCGGTTACGTGCTGCTGGTGGGCGTTTCGCATGCTCGAAACACCTATCTGCACTGCGTGGACGAAATGCTGGGCGTGCCCAACCGCATCACCGAAACACCCACCGAGGTCAGGATCAGACGCGCGTCGGGCGAGGTGGTCACGCGGCACGTCAACACCCATCATTCCACGCTGACGTCCGATATTTCGGCGCGTTTTCCCAAATATGAGACTGCGTTTCGTTACCACGGCGCGATCACGGACGGCCGCCTTGGCAACGCGCCCGTGCAGGCCTGCGACGCGCGCATCATGAAGGACGTCATGGAGCTCATCCAAAGCCGCGCCGACCGTGACCCGCTCTCGGACGAGGCCGCCCTGCCGCCCGTTTGGTACGTGAAAAAATAATTTCGGAAGCACACAAATTTTTTGGCGTTTGAATTGTTAAATATAAAGGGAGAAAGTATACCCCGACGGCTCTTTGGCTGTCGGGGTATGCATTTATATTCCTTTTCTCTTTCGCACGTCGCGCAAAATATCATTGTGCTGCTTGCAAAACAGCTCGGGAGCATCGGTCAAAGCAAAATATTTGAGTTCTTTGGTTTCTTGTTGATCACAAAACAGCTCTCCGCCCATAGCTATCAGCTCATATGCAATCAAAACGCTTTGGAATTGATCTCCGTTGGGGCAAACCACGTCAAAATCCGTGTAAATACCGATCAGATCGCCCACCACAACGTCCAGCCCGGTCTCTTCCATGACCTCGCGTACAGCCGCCATCTGCGGTGTTTCGCCCAATTCCACCGTGCCGCCCGGGAATCCCCATCGATCACAGTCACCGCGACGCTGAAGCAGCACCTCTCCGCGGTCATTGAAAATACAACCACCTGCATGTACAAGCATGATTTTTTCGTGGCCCACACGGCTTCTGATCCAATTTATATAATCGGAGCGCTTCATCATTTGCTCCTTTCTCAAAAATCCTCAACATAAAAGCAATCGTATTGCCACCTGATCGGATTTTCATAAATGTATTTAGCAATTTGCTCGTAATCGTGCCTGTCGCGGATGACATGGTCGTGGAATCCACGCTGCCATATCTGTGAATCTCCAAAACGACGGTGGATCTCTTTGGATGCATTCATTTTTATGTAACCAATCATTTTTGAAATCACCGACCGACCGCGTAGGGGCGATTCACGAATCGTCCGCGCATCCTCGGTTTCCGTTATGACAATAATTAAGTGAATATGATTGGGCATAATTACATAACTATCCACAAAAGCAGAATAATTGTCGGGAATATGACTTATTATACCGGCAACAATTTTTCCGTATTCCGTTAATTGAATGGAGGATTCTTGTTTCTCCCCAATAACATGAAGGGCAACATTCTCCGCGGGCGATTCGTGAATCGCCCCTACGGTGTCACGCAAAATGCGGGCCAACGTGCATTTTCTGTTCTGCGTACAAATCGTTATGAAATATGCTCCGGGGGAGCTATAATCATAATCAGGTAACCGCAACCTTTTTCTTACCGGCAATCTTTCTTCCATACTGATTCTGCCATCCATAGTAAATTCGAGTTTTCAGCCAATTACATTCCCATTATAGCACACCCTGCATACCTTGTCAATTTTTGCTTTACAAACAATGACGGATGTGATATAATCATTACAATAACAAAAAAGGAGGCATTATGTACACCGAGGACAAGAAACGAATTGTAAGGCGTTACGACGTCATAGAACAAGCCAAAAAGTCCGCCCTTCGGAATACGCTTTTTTACGCCATCATTCAAGCGTCGGTCACGCTCATATGCGGAGGAATTGGCACGGGGATCATGATCGCTGCCTTTACCGAAACGGGCGGCTTTGCCGTACTGATCGTATTCTTCGTGCTTGGCTCGCTCATGCTGTGGGCAATTCCCGTTGTGACCGCGGTATTTATGATCAGAAACGCCATTCCCTATATTGCCATACTCCGGGGGCAATTTGTCTTTGAGATCGACCGTGCCAAATTCAGCACGCCAAAGGAGTATTACAGCCGCCATTCTCACTCGCACTACACCATGTACAGGACCGAATTTGAAAAATTCGGGAAATATGAGCTTGGCGAGCCGCCACGCATGGAACAAGAATTTTACGTGCTGGCAACCACGACCAAAAAGCCCCGCATCATTGCGGTTTACGATACGGACAAATACGAAATCACACAGAGGTAATATATGTACGACGAAAACAGAAAAACGACACTGTGGCGCGAGGAGATCGTGCAAAAGAATAAGCATGATTTGTTTGCCCGCGGGGCAATTTTTGGCATCATCAGCCTGTTTTTGGGTGCGATAGTGGGTTTTTTCACGTGGGGACTGTGCGACAACTTTGCAGGTCAAGGACCGCTGCTCATCATCTCGGCAATTCTCATGCTGATCGCGCTTTGGGGCTCGGTTTTGCTTATACTGGTACTTGCCATCACGCTGCTTTATCAGGGTATCTGCATGCTTCTTGGCAAATATACCATTGAAGTGGACAAGGTGGAGCTCTTGGAGCTCAAAAGCGAGTACGAGTTGCGTCGCTCCCCTTTTGGCAAAGGACATCATCGTGTGCTTGTGACCAACCAATACGTGTATTTTGCAAAATACGGCAGGCTCAAATCAAAGAGAGAATTACGGCAGGATCAGGAATGCTACCTGCTTGTAATACTGACCAAAAAGCCGCAGATTCTGGAATTCTGGGAATGCGACGAATACGAGATCAAGGGCGCGTAATCGCGCCCTTTTTCTCTGCCCTACGCTCACAGAATGCACGACAAACCTCACCAACAGCACTTGAATGACGGACGCTTTCATGGTATAATAATATTGCAAAATCATAGAAAGTGAGATTCATTATGAAAACAAAACTTCTTTGCGCATTACTTTGCATGATGATGCTGTTGGCCACGCTTTCTCTCGTATCCTGTAACGAGAAGCAACCCGCCACGCCCGAAGAAGGCACGGTCACGCGCATGACCGTAGACATCAATCCCAGCGTAGAATTTTTGGTTGACGATCAGGGTCTGATCATCAGCGCGACTGCACTCAACGACGACGGAAGCATTCTGATCGCAGGTGAGGCATTCGTTGGCAAGACCCCCGAAGAGGCCACCGATATGATGGTGAACCTCGCAACCGAGACCGGTTATTTAGTCAAGGGCAACGTAGGGGCTGACCAAAACACGGTCGAGATCTCGATCTCGGGTGACTCTCAGTACGCCAAGGAGCTGACCGAACGCGTACAGCAGAGTGCAACCGAAGCGCTTGCAGCGCTTGACGTCAACGGTGCCGTTGTAACCGCACAGGCACTCAGCCTTGACGCACTGCGCACCATGGCTCTCTCCACCGCGCTTTACACCCAAGAGGAAATTGATGCGATGGATGAAAAGCAGCTTTACACCGTGCTGGCACAGAGCCGCGTGGAAACCGCTCTGCTGCTGACCGCCGAAATGAGAGAGGCTTACTATGCAGCCAAGGAATCCCGCATCAGCTTTGCCAAGCGCGAGGAAACCGCTCGCATTATTGAGGAGATGGGCGGCATTTACAGAGTGACCCACGCAGCCTACAAGGCTGCGCTGGACGCTTACAGCTCTGCAATCCTTGCCGTAGAAGATTTCCGCTATGAAACGCTGATCTCCCCCGAATCCCCCTATCAGAAATCGCTTGCCGAGCTCCGCGCAGCCAAGACCGAGCTGCTGGCGAAAAAGAATTACGTTGCATCTCTTGAGGTGAACGGCGCTCTTTACGCCCAGGCATCCGTAGATCTGACCCTTTCCGAGGAGCAATACGACAAGGCGCTTGCCGCTTACGAGGCGTTGGGCGCTCAGGCAGACGCTGCCCTGCTTGAGCTGATCAACGCCATGAAGCAGGCAGAGGTTCACCTGATCGAGCTGGAGGCTCAGCTGTTCGACGAGAACATCGAGGCAACGCTGCAGGCCAAGGCTTCCGAGATTGAGGCAACCCTCAATGCCGCTAAGGACAGCTACTTTGCAGAATTTGAGGCTGCACATGCCGAGGATATTGCCTCAATGGAGGCGCAGCTGCTCGCAGAAAAGCAAGCACTTAAGGACAACATGCAACACAGCACTGAACCCAACTGAACAATCCAAAAAAACAAAAGCCAAGAGCGAATGGGGTGATGTCCTTAGCGGAGAATTTTACACTCTCCGCTAAGTGCGAGCATCGCATTTGACTAGTCAAACGCAAATGGGCTAAGCCCAAACCCATATTACAAACAGA
>CAZCRV010000153.1:0-5144 GCA_964501175.1 uncultured Clostridium sp. | reverse complement strand
AAAACTCCTACCGAGCAGGAAATGCGATTGCAGCACAAACCGCACAGATAGTTGCGGCGGGACTCACGGATACCACAGTTGATTTCCTAAATTCCATTCAAAACAAGGACACGGGAATCTGGGGAAACAAAAAAAGCTATGAGGCAGTCAACGGAATACTGAAGATCACCTGCTTCTTTGAAGGCGCAAGGCAGCCTATTCCCAACCCCATGGCTGTTGCTATGTCGGCTATGAACTGTATTGCCGAGGATCGTGAATGCGAGACCGTGTGTTGGCAATTCAATGCTTGGTTCTCTGTGGGGAACATAGTTAACAACCTCCGTACCTTCGGTGGTGAAGAGGGGCGTAGGACGGCTGACAAAATTGCTGCCGAAATGCTTAAGCGTGCGCCTGACGGAATTCGTTCGTCGGCAAAAAAGGTAAGAGCGTTTATCTGCGACGACGGCACCTACTCATACTTCCCCGACCGCTCACAGCCATGGTGTCAGGGCTCGCGCATTTCCCTTGGGCTAAAGGAAGGCGACATAAATGCAACAACCCTCAATTGCACCGGAGTGATAAGGAGATCTCTCATGGCTCTTGAGCTTGGACATCTTTACGTTCCCGTGTTTGGAATCAAAGGATACCAAAGCTTTATTTCCAACCTGAGAAAACCTATTGCCTGAGAAAACCTATTGATAGTGTTTAAAGCAAAAATATATATTTATGTCTCGCAAAATAACAGAGGAAAGGAGATGGATAATATGGGCGATTCGAAAATCAAATTTGAATATGAGAAACCAAAACTTTCAATCGTGCTTTTAAAGTTTTCCGACATTATAGCAACCTCGGGCGGAGAAAGCCAAGAAGACTCGCTCGGTGGAAACAGCGGCGGTGGCGGCTGGACTCAGTGGAACTAGCAAAAAACAAAAGTAAAACTATTAAATTTATGAAAGGAACGAATAAATCATGAAAAAAACATTCTCTAAAATCTTTCTTTTAGCTATCTCATTGGCAATTATTATTTGCGGAGTAATAGGATTTTCTGTATCTGCTCAAGATGCCGAGATAGCCCCCGATATCATTAGTAAAAACGTAATGGTAGACGGAAACTTTTGTCTCATGTTTGCCGTAGATCCTGCTACTGTTGCAGGTGACGATGTGACCATTAAAATTTATGATCAGTTACCCTCAGAGGGCATTCAACCCAAATATACCGAGACTAAGCTCAAGACCGAGTCTCAGTACGAGGACATTAAGGGAGACGGCACCGCTGACGATTCGGTTATCGTTTTCACAACACCCGGCGTTAGCGCAAAGGATATAGGAGATATTTGGTACATAACTACCGAGTCGAACAAGATTGTATCCGAGGTTGAGACCTATTCCGTAATGGAGTATGCATTTGAGCGTCTTTATAAGAATGGAACTGTTTGTGCAACCGAAGATGACGGCAAAGTTTATTACCAGAAGGAATTTTATCTTGACATTCTCGAGATTGGCTCCAGCGCTCAGAAGCTTCTCGTGAATCTCGTAGAAGACGGACACGAAAACGACAGACTTCCCAATGAGTATATCTACGTTAGCATAAAAGACGGTACAGCTGAGGGACTTTCCTACGGAAACTACGGTTTTGTTGAAAAAGAAACAAAGCTTACTCTCACTGCTAATGAGGGCGCAAACGTTCCCGCATGGCAGGTAAAGACCTATAATAAGTACGGCGTGCTTACCGATACTCAATCCTGTACTCTCGGCAGCACGGTTACCATTGCCGGCAACACCGTTATCGTTCCCGATCCCGACTTCGGCACTACCGCAGGCAGCTACTATAAGCACCTCGGCGCGGAAATTTATAACTTTGACGGTTACAGTTTTGTTTACGGCACCGGTTGTCTTAGAAACAGCACCGATAAATATATAAGCTACGGAAACAGTAACTTAGGTGCCAGAGAAAATAACGGTGTTTCGGTAGGCACAACTACAATGGGAACCGCTAACATCGTTGCAGTTGACGGCCGCGGCAACGTCCTTGAGTTTGGAAAGATTGATGGCTTTGAGAGGGATACTAGATATTCATTCCCAATCACCGACTCTGCCAACGGACTAGGAAACTGCATCGTATTTGAAGCCGATATGCTCATTAAAGATTCGAAGTTTGTCTACAGTGCAGCGGGTGAAAATAAGGCAGAAAAGCTTATAAACTTCCTTATAACCTCTAACGTAAACAGCGCAAGCGCTGACAACAAATTGACAGATGCCGGCATTTATGCGTATAATACCACCGTAGCCGATAACACTACCGCATACGATCCCGAAGCTCTCTACCTTGGCAAGACCGCATCCAATTATGACGATCTTAAGCTTGAGCAGGGTGAGTGGTATAACATTTGTATTGAGGCATACGCCGACGGAACCATGAAGTTCTATGTAAACGGCACTCTTAGTTATGAATATAAAGCAAGCGCAGCCCTTGACGTTTCTGCGGCTAACAGCTTCGTAATTCAGCTTTTGACTGGTCTCAGCCCCACAACCATTCAGCTTGACAACCTTATCTGCACCAAGATAGTTAAGGATGCATCTGCTGAATAATTTGCAGGTTGTTATATGCGAGCATATTGATTAAAAAGCAAAAGAGTTCGATATTTTAGAAATTCTTTTATCTCCCCCTGCTTCGGCAGGGGGGTGATTTTTCATCATGCAACCAATAAAGAAAGGAAAACAAAAATGATTCCCGAAATTCCGAAAATTCAAGACCCCGACAAATACGAAGACCTTGAGCTTCCTCGTGAAAAGCTGGAATATGCTCTGCGCGAAGCGCTGAAAAAAATCGACTACGGAATAGAATGCTTTGGGGATAAATTTCCCGAGAGCGCAAGCCGAGGCAACGTGTACGGTGTTATGGACAACGTAAGCGGTTGGGGCACAGGCTTTTGGACAGGCATTTTGTGGCACGCATACGAGCTTACGGGAGACGAGAAATATAAGAACGTCGCTCTGTCGCATATCCCCGGGTGGACAAAAAGAATAACCGAAAAAATCGGTGTAAATCATCACGATATGGGCTTCCTGTACTCTCCTTCCTGCGTTGCGGCGTGGAAGCTTTGCGAAAGCGAGGAGGCGAAAGATGCGGCCATCACGGCGGCAGATCATCTTTGCGGTCGCTTCCAGGAAAAGGGCGAGTTTCTTCAAGCATGGGGAAAGGTTGACGATCCCCTATCGTACCGTCTTATAATCGACTGCCTTTTGAATATTCCTTTGCTATATTGGGCTTCGAGCGTTACGGGCGATAAAAGCTATGAGGAAAAGGCATATAAGCATTTTTCTACTACCGTTGACGTAATATATCGCCCCGATGCAAGTACGTATCATACCTATTATTTTGACCCCGAAACAGGCGTTCCTCTTAGAGGTGCAACTGCACAGGGCGCATTTGACGGCTCCGCATGGGGAAGAGGCCAATCCTGGGGAATTTACGGTCCTTTGCTAACATATATTTACAAAAAAGACGAAAAAGCTCTAAGAGCATTCAAGTCTGCGACAAATTATTTTCTCAATAATACACCTTCGGATTACGTTGCCTATTGGGATCTTTCATTTGATGATGGGGCAGACGAGCCTAAGGATTCTTCCTGTTCGGCAATAGCCGTTTGCGGTATGTTAGAAGGTATAAAGCATATGGAAGAAGGCGACCCACTCAAAAGGATCTACTTAAATGCTTCGAAGCGTATAATCAACTCTCTGATTGATAGTTATATAACCAAGGATGTACCGGAAGCTAACGGACTTTTGCTTCATCAGGTTTATTCAAAGCCGCATAAAAACGGAGTTGACGAGATGAATATCTGGGGCGATTACTTCTATATGGAAGCTCTTCACAGAATGCTAATCCCCGAATGGAAGCTGTATTGGTAAAAAAACAGCGTTGCTTCAAAAGAGCAAAAAAACAAAAATAGGATAAAAACAAATGAATAAAAATGAAATAATTGAGATATCCAAAGCGGAAGGCTTTCACGGAGCAGAAATCATTGATACCAAAAAAATCGTGTTCAATGCCGCATTCCGTCCATATTGTGAAGAAAATCTGTGCGGACAGTACGGTGTGAATTACTCATGTCCGCCGGATTGCGGAACACCAGAGCACATGAGTCAAAGGATTTTAGCTCATAAAAATGCACTGGTAGTCAGTACGGAGTGGGAGATCAAGGATTTCTCGCAAACCGATAAATTAAAAGAAGCTAAAGCGCTTCACAACGCCGCAATGCTGCGCTTGATTAAAAGATTAAAAGCCGAAGGACACGATGGGATTATGATCGGCGCAAGCGGCTGTTCTCTGTGCAATCCATGTAAGCTCGCATCGGGCGAGCCCTGTGAGCATCCCGATATTATGTATTCTTGTATGTCAGCATATTGCATTTACGTTAAAAAGCTTGCCGCTGATTGCGGTATAAATTACGATTACAAAAATGGGATATTGCCATTATTTGGCACGTACGTTTATGATTGAGTTTTCGCCGCACAATACCCACACACTTAATTATTAAAAAGCCGGGAAAGAACGAAGGAGAAAAAATCCTTTTTTCAAATCGACCTATTTTTGACTTCTGCGGCGCAAATTTTGAATATCATCAAAACAACGGCTGCTGCAACAGAACGGCAGAATTTTGCAAAGCATCAAATTTCATCATCAGTAATCAACACCCACGCCTTTACTCTTTGGTACAATATAAGCGTAGCCCTATTCTGCGTATTGTGGAGTAGAAAACTATGCTTATTTTTGTTATAATAAGAGAGCAATGGACTGACGGTTTTTTCTTTGTTTAGAGAGATAAATATTCTTTACCGCTAAATAAACTCACTTAAAAAACAAATATAAAAACTTGACTTTCACCATAAAATATGCTACAATAAATACGCTTTATTGTGGCATATTATCTTCAGTCAAATATTCGTTTTCACACTCCCAACAACGAATCGAAATGAGATTATCAATTTGAAAAGCTTTGAGGCGTGTTTCATACTGCGATTTTGCCTGAAATATCTTGACCGGCAAACTTTGACCCTAACCGAAAATCGGACTGTGCGGACACAACGGAACGATTGTTCAAATTAGGCTGAAACGCTCGGAATATACGTTCTATATGCAACCAAAAGTTTACATTTATCAC
>CAZCRV010000152.1:0-5157 GCA_964501175.1 uncultured Clostridium sp. | reverse complement strand
GGCAACTCACAGAAAATCTTGGTAGGAGGAAATTTTATGGGAAAAGCGAAATTTACTAAGCTTATGGCTTTGATTTTGGCTTTGACCTTCCTGGTTGGTGGCGGAACCGTGGCAACCTTTGCTGCGGATGATCAGGAAACGGTCGCTTCAGAGGAAACAACTGATACTCTGGCTGAAATCAAAGAGCTTCTTAACGCAATTTCGTATGGCGAATACAGCGCAAAGTATTCGGGCGAAGCCTACAAAAAGGCGACGCAGACCATTACGATTGATGCGACCGACGGCTACATCACCGCTGACGGCGCAGCAGACGTAAGACTTGCGGACATGGGTAAGGACGGCGTAGCCGAAGGCCTGTACACCTCGTCCGAGGGCGAAGTCTCCTGGACCGTTAACGTTCCCGAAAGCGCGAAGTACGCGATTAAGATCGAGTACTATCCCGTTGTGGGCAAGGCCGCGTCCATCGAGCGTGTATTTAAGATCAATGACAAGGTTCCGTTCGGCGAGGCACGTTATCTGACGCTCTCCAAGACCTGGACCAGCGAGTACCTGGAGGGCCTGTATTTCGTAGGCTCTTTGGACAGCGTTGCAGGCTCCGTCTCCGACGTAGCCGAGAGCGACCTGCCCGGCGATATCCGCAGTGCTCTTGACGCTTTTGCCGCTGAAGCAGAGGCTGCAGGCCTGACTGCAGGTTGGGTACTTAAGGAAGAGGTGAAGAAGAACATCTTCGGTAAGATCAACACCGAATACAACGTGTATGCAACTGTTGTGTTCCCCGAGAAGTGGACCGAGGCCAACACCGCGTTCGTGGATGAGAAGGGCATTCGTTTCTTCAAGGAAGACGTTGAAGAAAACGAGCTGCGTCCCACCGCGATTCAGGCTCCCGAATGGGTAACGTACAGCCTGCGCGACTCCTCCGGTTACTATACCGGTGAGTACGAGTTCTACCTGGAGGCAGGCGAGAACAAACTGACCATCCAGGGCCAGAATGAGCCTATGGTCATCAAGTCGATCACGCTGTATCCCGCAGCTGAGGTCGTTACTTATGAGGATTACATTGCTGCTCTGCAGAGTAAGCTGGGAACTCTGGGCGCAGGCGCTGACGAGATCAAGCTCGAGGCTGAGCACATGAACAACATGTCCTCCAAGACCATTTACGCGATTGAGGACAGAACCAGTGCAGCGACCTCTCCCGCAGACACCACCCGCGTTATGCTCAACACCGTGGGCGGCGCAAAGTGGCAGACTGCAGGTCAGTGGATCGAATTCACCTTCACCACCTCCGAGAACGGTGCGGGTATGTACGATATCGTAACCCGCTTCAGACAGAACGTGCTGGACGGTATGTTCGTTTGCCGTTCGCTGCAGCTGTACAGCGAAGGCCTTAGTGCAGGTGAGGCCGGCTACTACAACGGCACCCCCTTTGCGGAGGCTGAAAGACTTCAGTATAATTACGATTCCAACTGGCAGACCACCGGTCTTGCATCCGACCAGCTGGACGAAAATGGCGAACTCAAGGAATACGCTATCTACCTGGCAGGCAACACCACCTACAAGCTGCGTCTTGAGGTAACCCTGGGTACCATGGGCGATATCGTCCGTGAGGTTGAAGAGATCCTGGACATCATCAACGACGACTACCTGGAAATCATCAAGCTGACCGGTACCACCCCCGACGAATACAGCGATTACAGCTTCTCCCGCGTAATGCCCGACGTTCTGGTTGACATGGTCGTTCAGTCCCGTAGACTTGATAACGATAACCCCGAAAAGTACGGCGTATCCATTGCGGAAAGACTGACCGACATGGCAGGACAGAAGTCCTCCAACGTAGGTACTCTGCAGAAGGTAGCGCAGCTGCTGCACAAGATGGGTACCGATGAGCACGAGATTGCGAAGAATCTGGAGCAGCTCAAAAGTTACATCGGTACTCTTGGTACGTTCCTGTCCAGTGCAAAGACTCAGCCGCTTGAAATTGACTACATGGTCATCCGCGGCAGCGAGCAGTTCGGCGCAGATTCTTCCGATTATGAATATAAGGTAAAGGCTAACGCAAACATCTTCCAGGCTGCATGGCACGAGATCAAGTCCTTCGTCATGTCCTTCTTCCGTGACTACAACAGCATGGGCTCCATGTCGGTTGTTGCCGAAGAGGGCGCTGTTGAGGTTTGGTTGGCTTCCGGTCGTGACCAGTCTCAGGTTATCAGAAATCTGATCAACAACGACTTCTCTCCCAACGAGACCTTGAACTCCGAGGGGGAATACGTCGGCGGTACTGCGGTAGACCTGAAGCTGGTCGCAGCAGGTACGCTGCTGCCTTCCATCCTTGCAGGTGAAGGTCCTGACGTTTACCTGGGTCTCGGTCAGGGCGACGTTATCAACTACGCGATCCGTTCCGCTCTGCTTCCCGTAGACGAGATTGCAGACACGGTCGGTGAGCAGAAGGTCAAGGACGGGTACCTTAGCACCAACACCGAGTGGGAAGACACCATCAGCAACTTCAATGATGCAGCAATGCTGGTGCTTGGCGTGGAAAACCCCGACGGTGACGTGCACTACTACGGTCTGCCCGAAGCACAGGGTTTTACCATGATGTTCGTTCGTGAGGATATCCTGGCAGAGCTGAACATTCCCGTTCCTGAAACCTGGGACGATATCCTGGCCGCAATTCCCGACCTGCAGGCAAACAACATGCTGATCGGTCTTTCCACCGACTACTCCGTGTACCTCTATCAGGCAGGCGGTGAACTGTATGCCGATGACGGTATGAGAATCAACCTGGACTCCAAGAAGGGTCTGACAGCCTTTGAAAAGATGTGTAATATGTTTACACAGTATAACTTCCCCTATCAGTATGATGCAGCAAACCGTTTCAGAACCGGTGAAATGCCCATTCTGATTGCGGACTACGTTGGTATGTACAATCAGCTCAAGGTATTTGCAACCGAAATCGAGGGCCTTTGGAAGTTCTATCCGATGCCCGGTACGATCTGCACCAACGAGGACGGTACGACCTACATCAACAGACAGACCGTATCCTCGGTCAACGCGAGCGTTATCGTCAAGGGCTGCAGCGATGAGACCGGCGCTTGGAACTTCATCAGATGGTTCACCGGCTCCGATTGCCAGCAGGAATACTCCAACGAAATGGTAGCGATCATCGGTCCCGCAGCAAAGTACAACACTGCGAACAGAGAAGCTCTTGAGGAGCTGCCTTGGACCACCGCCGAGCTCAAGCAGATCAAGGCACAGTTTGAGGACCTTGCATCGGTTCCCAACTATCCCGGCTCTTACATTCTCGCCCGTTATGCCGAGTTCGCTTTCCTGTCTGCTTACAATGACAACGCGAACCCCTCCGAGGCTCTGATGAGTTACATTAATACCATAAATAAAGAGATCACCAGAAAGCGTAAGGAATTCGGTCTGGAAACTCTGGAAGTGGATGAGACCCTGGCCTCCAAGCGTCTGGAGCAGAGCGAGCAGTTGATCGCTAAGTTCGAGGAGCTTGATACTACAGGCGAGTATGCAGAAGCAATCACTTCCGCAAAGGATGCAATCAAGCGCGAGAATATCGCAGACCTTGCAACTGCGTCCGAGACGTTCTTGAGAATTGCTTACGAGCTGAACACCAAGGAACAGGTTCTTGCTCAGTTCGAGGCGGTCAAGACCGATCCCGATAATCCTTGCTATGCATACCAGGTATACCAGTATGCAGAAACCCCCGAGCTTGTAGCTTATTGCCTGGCAGACTTCCTTGGCGACGCTTCCGCCGCTATGGAATCCTACCAATAATTAAGTACCATCAAAAAAGATCAGAAAAGGAGATTAGAGTAAATGTCTAAGAAAACAGCAACCAAAAAAGCTGGCACTCGTAAAGACCTTACCAAGACTCAGTGGATCTTGAAAGAGATGGTACGTAATAAGGTCGCGTACTTCATGGTCGCACCTTATATGATCCTCTTTGCAATGTTCACTGTAATGCCGGTTATACTTTCCATCGTCGTCAGCTTTACAGACTTTAACTTGCTGGAATGGCCGAACTTCGTATTCCTGGACAACTACATTTCGTTGTTCTTCGATGACGATATCTTCCTCATTGCCTGCAAGAACACGTTTATCTTTGCAATCATCGTAGGACCTGTGTCCTACCTGATGTCCTTCCTTGTCGCGTGGTTCATCAACGAGCTGCCGCCTAGAATCAGAGCACTTGTGACTCTGATATTCTATGCACCCTCCATCGGTGGTAACGTTTACTTGATTTGGGGTACGCTTTTCTCGGCCGACTCCTACGGTTGGGCAAATGCAACCCTGTTGAAGCTGGGCATTATCACTAAGGAGATCGCGTTCTTCAAAGATGAAGACTGGGTAATGCCTTTGTGTATCATTGTTGCACTCTGGATCTCACTCGGTACCTCGTTCCTGGCGTTCATCGCAGGTCTTCAGGGTGTCGACAGAGCTCAGTTTGAGGCGGGCGCGGTTGACGGTATCAAGAACCGTTGGCAGGAGCTGTACTACATCACGCTGCCTAATATGAAGCCGCAGCTGATGTTCGGTGCGGTCATGTCAATCACCGGCGCGTTCGGCTTCGGTGGCGTCGTTGACGCACTGTGCGGATTCCCCTCGGTTAACTACGCAGCGCACACCATCATGCACCATTTGAACGACTACGGCGGTATGAGATTTGAGATGGGTTACTCCTCTGCAATCGCAGTAATCCTGTTCGTCATCATGGTTGGCGCGAACTCACTTGTAAAGAGAATGCTTTCGAAGGTAGGTACGTAATATGGCAAAACTTAGAACAAGAAAACATAAAGTCGTACTTGCCCGTTCCGCGGGAGGCGACGCGGGCATTACGTTCGTGCTCGTAATTCTCGGCGCATTCATGTTCCTCCCCATGCTTTACGTGCTGATGCAGTCTGTAAAGCCTCTCGATGAGCTTTGGATGTATCCTCCCAGATTCTACGTAATGTCTCCCACATTTGATAACTTCATCGACCTGTTTAACCTGATGAACACCTCTTGGGTTCCATTCTCCCGTTACATTTTCAACACCGTGTTTACTTCTGTGGCGGGTACGTTCGGACACCTGTTCTTGGCTTCTCTTGCAGCGTATGCGCTTGCTAAGATCAAGTTCCCGGGCAGAGGCTGGATGTTCCA
>CAZCRV010000151.1:0-5369 GCA_964501175.1 uncultured Clostridium sp. | reverse complement strand
AAGCCGATTATAGCGTGATACTCTTAACGGAGTATCACGCTATAATCGGCTTTCGTTTATTCTATTCTCAAAAGCCCCCATCTCCTGCGTGCAGGTGCAGCATGTAGTCAGATGCGGCTCATGAAATCAAGCAGAATGCGGCAGCCAACGCGTGCCGAGGAATCACGGAAGGTTTCGTAATCCATGGTAGAGGGGTCGTTACAGTTGTCCGAAATGGCTCGCAAAATGCCCACCTCAACGCCGTTTGCGTAGCAGACCTGACAGATGGCCGAGCCCTCCATTTCGCAAGCCACAGCGTCAAAATTTCCCGTGATACGCGCTCTTTGCTCGGGAGAGGCAACAAACACGTCACCCGAGGCCACAGTACCGAGCACGTAGTGCACGCCCTGCGTGGAAACGCAGTCGGCAAGCAGATCGCAAAGACGCTCGGAGCAGGGGAGGTATACCTTATTGATGCCCGAGATAAGCCCCATGGGGTCACCGATGGGCGAGGTGTCCATATCGTGCTGCACCGTGCTTTTGGCAATGGCAATGTCACCAATGCGCAGCGCGTCGCAAAGCGAGCCCGCCACGCCTACGTTGACAATGGCACTGACGCCAAAGTGTAAAATCATGGTCTGCGCGCACATGGCGGCAAACACCTTGCCGATGCCGCAGATGGCGATCACCGTCTGCTTGCCGCACAAAATGCCCTCGGTAAAGGTGATCGAGCCGACCGTGAGCGTATTTGCCTGCTCCATTTGCGCGATCAGCGGCTCAACCTCGCAGGCCATGGCACCGATGATGCCGATTTTTTTATTCATAGGAAAAATCCTTCCTTTCGCAAAACTTTTCGTTGTCCATCAAGGCGTTCAGATAACGCGTACACTCCGCCTTGGCGGCCGCCATGTCAAGGTTTTGGTAGTTTCCGCATTCCTTGCGCGCCTGCCCGGGCATCTCGCCCGTGTAGGCGATGGCGTCGGCAAGGCACTTGCAAAGCAGGGCAAAGGCGTCGGCAGGAGCGGTGTCGCGCATGAGCAGGTAAAAGCCGGTCTGGCAGCCCATGGGGCCAAAATAAATGACTCTTTCGCTGTCCGCGGAATTGCGAAGCAGCGTTGCCAGCACGTGCTCGACCGAGTGCATGGTGAGGTTGTCCATGTAGTCGCCTGCGTTTGGCGTGCGGGTGCGCAGATCAAAGGTGATGATATCGCCGTCAATGCGCGAGATATAAAAGCCGGGCACGATGGTATCGTGATCCACGGTAAAGGAAGTGATACGTTTCATGTCTTGTTTCCTTTCACGGTTCTTTGCTTTCATTATAGCACAAGACACACAAAAAGAAAAGAGGAAAGGTGTATTTTTTCGGGGAAATGCCTTGAAGGGAGCAGAAAAATATGGTATACTGTAGGTAAGTGCGTTGGCTGATCATAGCCCCGCCCAAGATCCTTCGCTGCGAATCCCTTTTTGTCATTCTTGAGCGAAGCGAAGAATCTGAAAAAGGGATTCTCCGCTCGAGGATGACGGGGCGGGGCGCAGCCATGCCCGATTGTTTTGTTTGATTACCCCAAGGAGGATTTAGATATGAAACCCTACGAAAGATTTTTGAAATACGTTGCATTCCCCACCATGTCGGACGAGAGCTCCGAGACCGTGCCCAGCACCGAAAAGCAGGTGGTGCTCAGCCTTGCTATCGCGGCCGAGCTGATGAGCATGGGGCTTGCTGACGTGGAGCTTGACGATAAGGGATACCTTTACGCAACGCTGCCCGCCAACACCGACAAAAAATGCCCCACCATCGGCCTTGTAGCGCACGTGGATACCTCGGACGCTTGTGCCGATTCTCCGATTGCTGCAAAGATCGTGGCCTACGAGGGCGGCGACATTTGCCTGAATGAAGAAAAGCGCATTTACATGACGGTTGCGGATTACCCGAGCCTGCAGAATTACGTGGGTCAGCACCTGATCGTCACCGACGGCACCACTCTGCTGGGTGCGGACGACAAGGCGGGCGTTGCCGCCATCGTTTCGGCTGTGGAAAGACTCTTAGAGAGCGACGCACCGCACGGCAAGGTCAGAATCTGCTTTACCCCCGACGAGGAGATCGGCCGCGGCGCGGATCACTTTGACGTGGAAAGGTTTGGCGCGGACTATGCGTATACCGTGGACGGCGGCCCGCTTGGCGAGCTGGAATACGAGAATTTTAACGCGGCGTCTGCCGTAGTCAATTTCACAGGCGTTTCCATTCATCCCGGCTCTGCCAAGGATAAGATGAAGAACGCGCTGCTCATGGCCATGGATTTTGCAGCTCTGCTGCCTGCCGATCAAATTCCCGCCAAGACCGAGGGGCACGAAGGCTTTTTCCATCTGGTACACATGCACGGCGAGTGCGAACAGGCGCAGCTGGTGTATATCATCCGCGACCACGACCGCGCGCTGTTTGAAGAAAAGAAGCAGATCATGACCGCTTCTGCAGCCAAGATCAACGAGATCTGGGGCGAGGGCAGCTGCACGCTCTCGCTCAAGGACTCCTATTACAACATGAAGGAGATTATTGACCAGCATATGTACACCATCGAGCGCGCCAAGACGGCTATGCTGGAGTTGGGCATTGAGCCCATCGTGACCCCCATCCGCGGCGGCACCGACGGCGCAAGACTTTCCTTTATGGGTCTGCCTTGCCCCAATCTGTGCACGGGCGGTGAGAACTTCCATTCCAGATTTGAATTTTTGTCGATCGAGTCGCTGGACAGAGTGGTTGACATCGTAGAACGCATTCTGCTTGACGCTGTAAAGGAGTAAGTATGGCAAAGTTATATTTCAAATACGGCGCGATGGGCTCCTCCAAGACCGCAAATGCGCTGATTACCAAGTTCAATTATGAGGAACGCGGCATGCGCGTCTGGCTGATCAAGCCCGCCATCGACACGCGTGACGGCGCGGGAGTCATCCGCTCGCGTATTGGCTTGCAGGCAGATGCACAGGTCATTGGCGCGGGCACGGATATCAGAGCCGAATTCGAATCTCACAAGGATTGTCACGTCATCATTGCCGACGAGTGCCAGTTCTTTGCAGAGGAGCAGATCGATCAGCTTCGCTGCATTGTGGACGAGCTGGATATTCCCGTGCTTTGCTTTGGGCTTCGCACCGACTTTATGACCCGCCTGTTCCCGGGCAGCCGCAGACTTTTCGAGGTTGCCGATTCGATCACCGAGATCAAGACCATTTGCACCTGCGGCAAAAAGGCGATCGTCAATGCGCGCATCGACGAGAGCGGCCGCGTGGTGACCACGGGCGGTCAAATTCTGCTTGGCGGCAACGATTCCTACGTGGCCATGTGCCACGCTTGCTGGAAGCAGACGATTGCCGACCAGGAGAGCGAGGAAGGCCATGATTAAGCCCATGATCGTTGGCGTTGCGGGTGGCACGGGTTCGGGCAAGACTACGCTGGCAGAGCATATTGCAAATGCGTTTGGCGACAGCGTGACAGTCATCGCGCACGACAGCTATTATCACCTGCAGGTGGGTAAGACGTACGAGGAGCGATGCCTGACCAATTACGACCATCCCGATGCGTTTGAAACAGACCTTTTGCGCGCACACCTGGACGCACTTTGCCGCGGCGAGAGCGTGGACGTGCCTGTTTACGATTACACCATTCATAACCGCAGCGACAAGGTGGTGCGCGTTTGCCCCACGCCGCTGATCGTGGTAGAGGGCATATTGATCTTTTCGGATGTACAGCTCCGCGACATGATGGATCTGCGCATTTTCGTGGATACCGATGCGGACGAGCGCATTTTGCGCCGCATTCTGCGTGACACCAAGGAAAGAGCAAGAAGCCTGGATTCGGTCATTTCGCAGTACTTGACCACAGTCAAGCCCATGCACGAGGCGTTTGTCGAGCCATTCAAGCGTTATGCGGACGTCATTGTGCCGGGTGGCGGCAATAACCCCGTTGCACTTGAAATGATCGTGCAATGCATTTGCAAGCAGGCCGGGCTGCATACCGTAAAGTAAGATTGAATAAACTGAATTGATCGGGGGTGAGGGGATGAAACGACAAGTCTTTGTGGCGGTGCTTTGCGCTTTGCTGCTTATATGCATGCTTGCATCCTGCTGTGCACCGAGTGCGCAGCCCTATGAAACGATCAGAGAAAACCCCATCTCACCCGTGCCGATCGTGTATCAAGGGGAGGGAGAGCTCGCCGAGGGCTTTGCCCGGGCCGAGCGGTACCTTGCCCCCGAGCAGAACGTGGGGGAGTACATATATCAATGCCTTTTGGCAGAGCAGAGCGAGATCGACGTTGCGGCATATAAAATCTCGATAGATCGGATCACGCAGCTGTATACCGAGGTCATGAACACGCATCCCGATCTGTTTTTCGTCAATTCGGGCATTTCCTATTCGTATGATGCGCAAGACCTGATCATCACGCTCAAGCCCTCGTACCGATTGACGGGCAAGGAACTGAAGGCGGCAAGAGAGGACTGCGCCAATCGCCTTGACAAGATCTGCGCGGGCGTTGACCCCGCATGGAGCGATTTTGAGATCGCGCTTTACCTGCACGACTACCTCTGTCTGCATTTCGAGTACGATACAAGCTATGAGATCTACGACATGTACGGCTTTCTGACCGAGGGACGCGGCGTTTGCCAGGCCTATACGCTGACGTATATGGAGCTGCTTTCGCGCTTTGGCATTGCGTCGGGCGTGGCGGTCAGCCGGGAGATGAATCACATCTGGAATATCGTGACGCTGGGTGGTGTGCCCTACCACGTGGACGTGACCTGGGATGATCCCGTTCCCAATACCCAAGGGCTTGCGCTGCACGCCAATTTCTTGCGCAGCGATCTTGGCATCGAAGAAACCAAGCATTACGGCTGGGAAAGCGAGTTTCCCTGCACATCGGACGCGTATGAGAGCACGTTTGTCACAGAGGTCGAGCATCCGTTTAGCTATACGGCAGGACAATGGTTCTATGCAACCGGCGGGGAGCGTGCGATCCTTTTGGTGGATTTTTCCACCATGAGCGCGCAGCCCGTGCTGGAGACAGATGACAAGTGGATGGCTCCGGGAGGGCAGTCCTATTACGTCGACGCCTTTTGGGGCGTCGGCACGTATCGGGGAAATCTGATCTATAATACCCCGAATGAGATTTACGCGCGCAACCTGCAAAGCGGCGTTGTGACAGGGATCGAGATCCCGCCCTTAGAGGGGCAGCAGATCTTCGGCCTTTGGGTCATGGACGGGACCGTATATTACGCGGTGTCAGACACGCCCGACGGGCAGATGCAGGTGCTTGCCTGCAGCATTGCGGATCTGGTTGATTATTTATGGGGAGATGCCGATCAGAACGGCGTGGTGGACGGACGCGACGTCACCGCCATTC
>CAZCRV010000150.1:0-5389 GCA_964501175.1 uncultured Clostridium sp. | reverse complement strand
CTTGTCTTTTATTCGGCAAGCAGCTGTTTCTCTTTTTTACTCAGCAGCAGGCTGACAGCCAGCAATGCCGTAACACCCACAGCGCCAATCACGTCGGTGATGTTTTCGGGATAGATCAGCAGCAGGCCGGATGCCAGGAACAGGATGCGCCTCAGCCAATCCAGCTTCTGGAAGCAATATCCCTGCAACGCCGCAGATATGGCAAACATTCCCAACAGCGCCGTACAAACCGCGATCACCGTCATCACCGGCGATGCCGTGGTATAGCCCAGCAGCAGTGTCGCCTGGGGGTCAAGAGCAAATACATACGGAGTAATAAACGCCGCAATGGCCAGCTTGGTAGCGGTCACACCGGTTTTCAGCGGATTGGAGTGGGCAATGGCCGCTCCGGCATAGGCTGCCAGTGCCACCGGCGGGGTAATATCCGCCACAATGCCGAAATAGAACACGAACATATGCGCCGCCAGTACCGGAATATCCAGCACCTGAATCAAAATCGGCGCGATCGTGGAGGCCATAATCACATAGTTGGCGGTGGTGGGAACGCCCATTCCCAGAATAAGGCAGCACAGCATCGCCGCAAACAGCGCCAGGAAGGGATTAAAGTTCGCCAGTGTGGTTATTAGCGGCATAATCTTGGTTGCCAGACTGGTTGCCGTTACTACAGCGGCAATCATACCCGCCATAGCGCAGGCAACGCCCACGCTCACCGTGCTTTGGGCGCTGGCGCGCAATCCGTCCGCCAACCGGTCCGGGGTCATAGCGCTCTCTTTGGACAAAAAGCTCAGCACACAGCACAGCACCAAGCCTGTCAGCACGGCAGTGGTCAGCCGGGAATCTCCGCCCAGACCCGCGATCAACGCAAACGCCAGCACAGGAATCACCGGATACACAAAGGCCAGCACCAACCGCCCCTTGCTCCGGGCAGCGATCTCCTTCAAATGGGATACGGACAAATCCTCCGGCAGCAGACCGATGACCAGCGCTGACAGAATCGCAACACACGCGGACATACCGGCGCTGAAGTAGTTCATACTCACCATCAGCACCAGGATCGGCAGCAGCAAATAGCCCTTTTTCAGCAGCAGCTTAAAGAAATTGGGCAGTGCCTCTTTGGGAAGCCCCTGGATTCCGTTTTTCTTCGCCTCAAAGTGAACCATAATGAAGATGCCCATAAAATAGAGCACCGCCGGTAAAATGGCCGCAATGACGATGGTCTGATAGGGCAAGCCGGCAATCTCCGCCATCAGGAAAGCAGCGGCTCCCATAATGGGGGGCATTATCTGTCCGCCGGTAGAGGCAGCTGCTTCTACCGCCGCAGCAAAGGAGGGCTTGTAGCCGGACTTTTTCATCAGCGGGATGGTGACGCTGCCGCTGCCTACGGTATTTGCCACCGAGGAGCCGGAAATCATACCCTCCAGCGCCGAAGCGATCACAGCCACCTTCGCCGGTCCGCCTGCGCTGGAGCCGGCAATGGAGTTTGCCAGGTCGATGAAGAAGGCAGCAATGCCGGTTTTCTCCAGCATAGCGCCCATAATGATAAACAGCACGATGAAGGAAGAGCAAGCCAAAATCGGCGCACCAAATACGCCATCGCTGGTGTTATAAAACAGGTTATACACTGTTTGGCTGAGGATCTTCTCCACATTCAGCCGAGGGTTTTGGAAGTAATAGTACACCAGATACACCACAAACCCGCCGACCACGAACAGGATCGGCAATCCCACCGCCCGGCGGCACAGCTCTGCCAGACAGAGAATACCGACGATCGCCACGGCTATGTACAACGGTGGGAGCATGGTGCTGTTGGTTTGGATAACCGTCTGCTGGTTGACGGTAAAAAAGAAGAAGCAGCTCGCGCCAAGGATGCCCAGGGCGAGATCATACCAGGGGATATAGTTAATTTTGCGGCTCTGCGCCTTGTAGGCGGGATAAATCAGAAAACCAAGCAGCACGATCATTCCCACAAAGGTGGTACGGCGGGTCTGCGGGGTCGCATCGGTAAACAGCAGCGTCAGCAGCAGCATATACACCGAGGCGGCGATCAGCAAGGCGGAAATCACTGTTTTCCGCCACCCGGTAAACACCCGGGTGTTGCTGTCCTTGTCTAATTTTTGCAGGATTTCCTCTGCCTGGTTCTGCTTGGCAATCACAGGAGTCTGCTCGCTCATAAAATCTCCTTTCTAACGCGCAATTTGCCGTAACCGCCGGTTACGGCGGTTACGACAAGCAGCATAAAGGGTTTATTTTTGTTGATGATTACTGGATCAATCCGATCTCTTGGTAATACTTCTCTGCGCCGGGATGCAGCGGAACACCGCCCAGAGCCGCACAGGCATTCTGGATGTCCATATCCGCTACCTTGGCGTGGGAGATATTGTCCTTGTTCTCCCACAGCGCCTTGGTGATGTTATACACCTGCTCTGTGGAGATGTCATCGGAGATGATCAGCGTTGCCGCCACACCGACAGTTTCCACCGGGTCATCAGCAGGGATAAAATCGTACTGCTCGTGGGTGATGACCGTGTCGATGTAGAAAGGATACTTCTCCTTCAGCTGATCCCGCAGGTCCTGAGACAGGCTCACCAGCTTGACCGATGTGGTGGTGGCCAGCTCGGTCACCGCTGTTGCCGGGGCGGGGGCTACGCAGAAATAGGCATCCAGTGTACCGTCCTTAATGGCAGAGGCGGAGTCACCATAGCTCTGGTTCTGCTTGGAGATGCTCACCCCTACTTCGCTCAGCACCTGGCTGGCATTAAACTCCGAGCCGGATCCGGCATCACCCACCGATACGCGCTTGCCGGCCAGGTCATTGATGGTGTTGATACCGGAGCCCTCCTTGGTTATCACCTGCAGGGATTCGGGGAAGATAATACCCACCACCGAGAACCCCTTGATGGGCTCGTCGAACATATCCGTACCGTTGTAGGCATAGGACATTACATCATTTTGGACGATAGCCATATCAAAGGTACCGGCAATCAGCGATTCGATGTTGGCCCGGGAGCCGCCGCTGGTTGCAATGTCAAAGGTGTAGCCGGTAGCATTCTCCAACACACCGCCCGCTGCAGAGCAGAAGGAATAGTAGGAGCCGGTAGAACCGGCGGTGCCCACGTGGATAACATCCAAGGTCACCCCATCGGCATTCTGCTTACTGCATCCGGAAAAAGGAAAACAAATAAGAAGCATTGCGAGAACTATCAAAAATGCACGTTTCATAGTTTTTCTCCTCACGTTTTTTAATTTCTTCTTGATTTTACCATATCACACCGCTATAATCAAATTAAATATTTATATAAATTTTATAAATTGTTTTTATAGGCAGGTGACTTTCCGATGACCGACAGAAAATACATCTATGAAATCTACCGGCAGGGCAGCTTTTCCGCCGCCGCCAAGGCCCTGTTCGTCAGCCAACCCACCCTGTCCATTGCCGTGAAACGCACCGAGGAGAAGCTGGGCATCACCATCTTTGACCGTTCCACCCCCCTGAAACTAACCCAAGAGGGGAAGATCTTCATTCAGGCCATCGAGCAGATGCAGCACATTGAGGAATCTATGGAGGTGGAGCTGGCAGATATGGCGCAGCTAAAAAGCGGTAAGATCACCGTCTGCTGTGAGACCTTCGCCGCCTCCTTCATTCTGCCCCGCATTCTGCTGCGGTTTTTTGAAAAATATCCCGGTATCGACCTGACTCTCCTGGAAACGGATGCCACCCATCTGCGGGAGTCTCTGCTGGACGAATCCACTGACCTGGCAATCACCCACACACCCAATGACAAAAATTTCGTGTTCGTGCCGCTGTTTTCCGAAGAGGTGCTGCTGGCGGTGCCGGAACGGCTTCTGACCGACCGCCATCCGCGCCAGCTGGCCATCACCGCCCAGACCCTGCGTGATTCCCTCCCCACCGCTACCCCGGTGGATATCCGGTGCTTTGCGGACCTGCCCTTCCTGTTTCTGAAAAACGGCAATGATATGTATCGGCGGGCACAGGCCATCTTCAAGGCAGCGGACTGCCAGCCCACGGTAAAGTGCTACCCCAACCAGCTGATCAGTTCCTATAATATGGCGTGCGCCGGTCTGGGAGCAGCCTTTGTCACCGACACGGTGGTAAAAAACTCCGAAAATACCGGCTGCGTCTTTTTCCGGCTAAAAAGCGAAGAAACTCGCCGTCTTATGACCTTGGTTCATAAGCGCAATCACTACCTTTCCAAGGCCGCCAATGCCTTTATCGAAACAGCCAGGGAAGCCTATTCCCCGGAAGTGTGGTAACGCCCTTTTCCCGCTGTTTTGTCTTGACTTCCCGGGTGGTGGTGCTACAATGGGCTAAAGAAAGGAAGTGGGTTTTGTGAAAGCCTTATCGTCTCCCAAAATCAAGTCATTGCTCCCCCTGCTGTGCGGCTACTTAGGCTCTATGCTGTTTCTGTCATTGGTCTGCTCCCTGGCCTGTAACCTGCTGGTGAACTACGCCACCTCCAATCTGCCGGTGGTGAAAATCTCCTCCCTGGGCGCGCTGACCACCGTGGTAGGCGTGCTGCTGGGCCTGCTCACCGGCGACCCCTGGAACTACACCTTCTTAGTCGGCTCTGTGCTGATCATCGTGGGCATCTGGCAAGTCACCAAAGTACCGAAAGAGAAATAAATTCGTAGGGGAGGGATACTATCCCTCCCGGCACTATCCATGAAGAATCACCTTGCGGAGATTGCGGGCGGGATGATATCCCGCCCCTACGAAGATAAAAAAACGGGAACAACCCATTGGTTGTTCCCGTTTTCCTTTAAGATTCTTTTTTCTCTCCGGAGGGGCGGCGGCGGTGGTGGAAGCGGCGGCGATTGTTCTTTTTCGCCGGGGCATTGCCCTCTGCCACAGGTTTCTCTGCGGGCTTTTCCACAGGTTTTTCTGCCTGTTTGGGCTTTTCTGCCTGCTGGGGCTTTTGGCCTCCCCGGTTGCGGCGGCGGCGGTTGCGGGAGTTTTCCTTCTTCGGCTCTTCCGCAGGCGCATCCAACTGATCGGCGATGGTCTCCTCGGAGTAGCGCAGCTTGATGGAATCCAGAATAGGCGCATCCTCCCGGAGCTCCTCCATCTTTTTGAAGCGGCGGCCGGTATTGCCCCCGGAAATGGGCGCCCAATCGGCGGGAATGGGCTCATCGGTCTTCTTGGCCTTGCCGTTACGGAAAACAGCGATATCCTCGTTTTTGGCAGTAACAACCGTATCCGGCCGGTCCTCCAGCTTCACCTTCACCCGCTGGCGGAGCAGATCCACCTCGGTAACGGTACCCCGGCCATCGGGGGTATCCACAAAGGACTCCTGTTTGGGGGCGGTGCGGAGCAGGTCTTCATAGGCATCCTGCTCGTACTTCAGGCAGCACATCAGTCTGCCGCAGGTGC
>CAZCRV010000149.1:0-5455 GCA_964501175.1 uncultured Clostridium sp. | reverse complement strand
CAGCGGCTCGGATGCGGGATTGTCCGCAAGTGTTACGGTATCACCCACGCGGGTATCGCCCACCGACTTGATGGACGCGGTCAGATATCCCACCTCGCCTGCCGAAAGCTTCTCGCACTTGCAAAGGCCAAAGGGCTCCATGGTGCCAACCTCAACCACCTCAAATTCCTTGCCGTTGCTCATCATGCGGATGCGGTCGCCCGCAGTAAGGCTGCCGTCCTTGATACGCAGGTTGACCACGACGCCAAGGTAGCTGTCGTAATAGGAGTCAAAAATCAACGCCTTGAGCGGTGCGGACTCGTCGCCCTCGGGCGCGGGAATCTGCTCGGCAATTGCTTCGAGCACCTGCTCAATGTTCAGACCCGTCTTTGCGGAAACCGCGGGACAGCCCTCGGCGGGAATGCCGATGATGTCCTCGATCTCCTCCACGCAGCGGTCGATATTCGCGCTGGGCAGGTCGATCTTGTTGATGACGGGCACGATTTCAAGTCCCGCATCCACGGCAAGGTATGCGTTCGCCAGCGTCTGCGCCTCAATGCCCTGCGTGGCGTCCACGATCAGCAGTGCGCCCTCGCATGCGTTGAGCGAGCGCGAGACCTCGTAGTTGAAGTCCACGTGGCCGGGTGTGTCGATCAGATTATACACGTACGTTTCCCCATCTGGCGCGTCGTATTCCAGCTTGACGGCACGTGCCTTGATGGTGATGCCGCGCTCGCGCTCCAGGTCCATATTGTCCAACAGCTGCTCTTCCATCTCTCTTTTGGAGACGGTGCTGGTCGCTTCCAAAAGTCGGTCAGCCAGCGTGCTCTTGCCGTGGTCAATATGTGCGATGATGGAGAAATTTCGGATTTTTTGCATTCTCTCGTTGTTTGCCATATACTTCCTCATAAAAAATGTATCAAAAATATCAATAATCATCTTATTATACCCGATTTTTGCGTTTTTCACAAGAGTATTTTGAAAATTTCTTGCACAGTGCACAAAAAATATTTGTTCCCGGCAAAATACAGCAACTATTTTCTGATAAACACCCAATATTGTCTTGTTTGTGTGCATCTTTTGTCTTATAATACAATTATACAAATACTATACGAATACCATCACTTGAGCAAAGGAGACTCATTATGGCTAAGAAAAATGCAGTAGTAATCGGCTTTGGCGGCATGGGTGGCTGGCATTGCCACTTCCAGAGAAGCAACGACGTGGTCAATCTCAAGGGCGTTTACGACATCAAGCCCGAGAGAAATCAGGCCGCCGAGGAGATGGGCATTTATGCATATCCCTCTTTTGAAGCAGTACTGGCAGACCCCGAGGTGGACTTCCTGGTCATCGCAGTTCCCAACGACATGCACAAGCCCCTGGCAATTGCAGCCATGGCGGCAGGCAAGCACGTCATTTCGGAAAAGCCCGTTACGCTGTCCTCTGCAGACCTGCAGGAGATGATCGATGCATCCAACAAATACGACAGACGCTTCACCGTACACCAGAACCGCCGCTGGGATGGCGAATTTTTGGTCATGCGTGAGGTTTACCACAGCGGCGACCTCGGTCGCGTATATTCCATGGAATCCCGCGTGCACGGCTCGCGCGGCATTCCCGGTGACTGGAGAGGCAAGAAGGAGCACGGTGGCGGCATGATGCTGGACTGGGGCGTACACCTGATCGACCAGATCGTCAATATCGTGGACGACCGCAAATTGCTCAGCGTTTGGTGCAAATGCGACCACATCACCAACGACGAGGTGGACGACGGCTTTAAGATGGACATGTTCTACGAGGGTGACCTGACCTGTCACGTTGAGGTTGGTACCTCCAACTTTATCAATATGCCCCGCTTCTACATGTCGGGCAACAACGGCTCGGCTATGATTCCCGATTGGCTGCAGCCCTGCCGCATCGTGTACTGCCACGACTGGTCGGTCAAGGATGCAAAGCCGATCCAGACCGCAGCGGGCTTAACCAAGACCATGGCCCCCCGCGACGAAAAGTCGATCACCGAAAAGTCGATTCCCCAGCCCGCAGCTGACGTGCACGACTTCTACCGCAACTTCGTCAAGGCAATTGACGGCGAGGAGCAGCAGATCGTCACCCACGAGCAGATGATGTTCGTCATGAAGATCATGGAGGCTGCGTTTGAGTCCGACAGACTCGGCGTACCGGTTGAGATTAAGTAAATCTGTTAATGTTATTCAGTGATATTCTTTGCGTTCGCAAAGAGTGATATTATCGCTTGCGATAGTGATATTGAAGCCTTAGCCATGTGGCTAAGGCTTCAGTTATATTCTATTCGCCTATCAAACTCGCGTAGCGAATACCACTTGGGCGCAGCCCAAATATCACTGCCTGCAATATCACTCGCCAAAGGCGAATAGAACTATTTTGTCGCCCTCAGGCGACAAAATTCCTGCACACTCCCGCGCCTTCGACATAGAATGATATTGAGAAGCGCAATGCTTCATCATTTTTCTCGGAGGTTTACTATGAACAACTGTCTGTGCAATCTGTTTGAGGATAACTGGGTTTGGCTGATCATTCTGGCCATCATTCTGATCTACTGCTGCAATGGCAGCGGTTGCGGCGGCTGCGGCGGCTGCAGATAACACTCAAAGCAAAGGGGCTGAGAAATCTCAGCCCCTTTGCAAATGAAGAATGAAAAATGAAAATGCAAAATTGAGGTAGAAAAACCGCCCCAAAGAGCGGTTTTTCTTATTTTTATTGCACGTTGTGCATTGCGCACCCTTACTCCAGCTTCAGACTGTCGCAATTGAGGAATGCATGTGCACCGAGCAGAGAATCGGTGGGGATGACGCGCGAAGCGCCGCAATCCTTGCAGGAGATCAGAATGCCACCGTCCAGCATCTGCGCCTCGTATCTGCCCTCCTCTTCCCCGGGCAGCACGCCATCGGGCAAAGGCTGCTTGGGCGGGCACTTGCAATAGATCTTGCCCTCGGCGTCCAGGTCGTTGATCACGAACATGATAATATCAAAGATCTGCGGGTCGGTCAGCGTTTCCTCGTCGCCTCCCTGCAAAGCACTCAGATCCTCAATGCCGTTCTCGGCCAGCATATCCAAAAGCTCCAGCTCGGTACGTGCCAGCTCAGCCTTGACCATATTGGTCTCACCGATGCAGCAGATGTTGATATCCGAATACGGGCACTGCAAGGAGAACAGATCCTTGCCGAAAAAGACCGATTTGTTGAGTAAAAAGCTATGCGGCGAGGGACAGAACATGCAAGGCACGCTGAGTCTGATCTGATCGTCCTTATTATAAACGATCTTCATCTCGCTCTGTCCGCAGGTGCATTTGAGCTTGATCATTTCCGCGCTGAGCGCAAATATGCCCACCGCACTCATCACGCCTGCACCGCAAACGGGGCAGCGATAGGCGACGGTTGTTTCTTTGGGATTGATAATCATGTCGTTTCCCCTTCCGAAAATTCATTCTTTCCTTGGTTATTGTATGCGTTAAACGGACAAAATGGCACGGACGCGTCCATGCCACTTTGCTCTATTTTTTAGATGTTGATGTACTTGTAAGCCTTTTCGTTATAGGTCAGATCAAGGCAGTTTTCCTCGTACCACTCGGTCATAGCCTCGGAGGTAGCGCCAACCAGTGCATCGTAGAACCAGGCCAGGTCGCCGTCGCCCTCGTAAAGCATAACTGCATAGTAGGTGGTCGTGGTCTCCTTGGACTCACCGTCCTCAGTGGTAACGGAGGACTGGACAACCTCGGTCACCTCGGAAATGTCACCGGCCTTTGCGCTTTCCAGCCAGCTGTCAACACCGTCAATGAACTGATCGTTCTTAAGAGAGTTCAGAACGTAGTTTTCAAGCACGTCGTAGCTGTTAATGGTGACTTCCTCGTACAGGTCGTTCAGCGTATCAATCAGAGCGTCCAGATCTCGGGTCTCCTGTTCCTTCAGAGCTGCCAGGAAGGTCTCGGCATCCGCCTTGGTGGTGAACAGCACGTAACCGAACTTCTCGGTCTCGGTGGTGTCACGGTAGGTTTCCTCCTCGAGCATGTAAACGGTAACGGTGTAGGTGGTTACCGTGATCTCCTCGGTGGTAGTGGTAGTGGTAGTGGTGGAGTCGGAGGTATCTGTCTCGGTGGTGTCTGTCTCGGTGGTGCTTTCTGCGGTCGTATCGACGGTAACGGTCTCTTCCTTCTCGGTGGACAGCTCAAAGTAGGTGGTGTCACCCTTCTTTGCAGCCTCCTGAACCGTTTCATCCTCCTCTGCATCCTCGCCGGGCGTGTAGCCAAAGATCCACTTGCTCAGATCGGTTGCGGTTGAAGGATACTTGTATTCGGTAGTCAGCGTCGCATTGAACTTCACTTCCTGCATAGCTTCGCTCCAGACCTCTTGGTTGAACTTCTCGTTCAGAGCCTCTTGTGCCAAAGCCTCGTCGTTTTCGTTCTCGGCAAGAATGGTTGCCCAGTTCGTATCGCGATAAGACTCAAGCTCGGTTTGCTTGAGCAGCTCAAGCACTGCTGCCTTGTAAGCGTCCTTGTCCTCAGCTGCTGCCAGAACCTTAGCCTGCTCCAGTATCTCAGCCTTCTTGGCCTCGAACTCAGCGTCGGTCAGACCCTTGTTGTTTACGGAGAAGCTGTATGCATAGTAGTCAGCCATCAGGAAGGACGAGGGGTTGTCCTTAACGTACTGCTCGATCGACGCAAATCCCTCTTCGCCGCGGATATTATCCGCCATATTGTCGTTCAGCTTTTCCTCAACCTTGGCTGCCAAAGAGGTCAGCTTCATGCACTCGATCATATCCTTCTCGCTGACGCCCGTGCCGTAAGATGCGGACAGGTATGCGGAGAAAGAAGTATAGTAAGTTGCGCCCAGCTGGGTGTACAGCTCCTTGGTAGTCTCGTAGTTCTCCTTGAGATGCTCAATGGTGTGCTCGATTTCCTCAATATCTTCCTCGGTCAACTCAACGCCCAGTTCATCTGCATATTCGCAGTAGGTCAGAACACGAGTAACGTAATCCTCTGTCAGGCTCATGTAGTAATCGAATACGGTTACCGGGTCTGCGCCCTCAGCGCTGCTCTGCATATACTGGTTCTTGAAGGACTTGGTACTGTCAATTCCCATCAGATCCAGTGCGCTATCGTAAGAGCTGCTGAAATAAGACTGGTACAGCTGGTAGTAGTATTCGTAGTAGCTATTGAACTGCGTCATGAAGAAATAATTCATCATGGTACCGGTTACCTTGTAATTCTCGGTCTTGACCACAGTCTGAGAGCGAGCAAACCAACCGCCTTCATTGATCATGCTGATGCAACCCATCAGCAGTGCGATTACGACGAGAATTGCCGCAATGCCGACAAAGATACCCGCACCGGATACCTTGTTCTTCTTGGCTTTGACCTGGGCCTCGTTGTTCGAGCCGGCCATAGCTCTTTCAATTCTGCTTCTGTTTCCTTTTCCCATATCAGGGTTCACCTCTATGTTGT
>CAZCRV010000148.1:0-5486 GCA_964501175.1 uncultured Clostridium sp. | reverse complement strand
TGTCGATCGACGGCTCGGTGTTTATTGACAACGACGGCAAGTGGTATTTCTATACCGCCAATCACGGTGAGATGATGGTGTACGACATGACTTCACCAACCGAGATGCGAAAGAGCAGAACGCTTGCGTCGATCTCGGTGGGCGGTGCATGGACCGAAGGGCCCATGACCGTGTACCACGACGGATATTATTACGTGACCTACACGGGAAATCACGTGCTCAGCCGCGCATATCGTATCAATTACGGAGTTTCTGCTAACTCGCCGCTGAATTTTGCGGATATTTCCGTGCAAAATCCTCTGCTGATCCACACGGCGGGCGAGCTTTTCGGCATCGGACACAATTCTATGGTCAAGGGTCCCGATCTGGACAGCTACTATATCGTGTATCATTCGCTGGTCAATGCAACTCCCAACCGAAATACGCACGTGGATCGCATTGCCTTCAACGGCACCGAAATGCAGATCCTCGGCCCGACTGATGGAAAACAGCAAGTGCCATCCATGCCGGACGTGTACCACCGCTTTGAAGCGGGCAGCATGCTGGACGGATGGCGCGCACAGGGAAGTGCGCAAATTGCCGCACAAGGGCTTGAATTGGCTGATGGCATGGTCGTCTCGGAGCGAAGCTTTGTCGGTGACTTTACTGCCGAATATTGCGTGGCAGGCATTGAAAACGGTCTTGCGGGCGCCATCTTCGCTTATGCCGACGAGAACAATTTCGGCGTATGCTTGTTTGATCCCGCGTCGCAAAGTCTTTGCATTGAGATCACCTCGGACGGCAAGGTGCAAAGCGAGCAGATCCCCTTGGTCAAGTCGTTTGGTGAGGACGTGCGCTTTGACTGCATGCAAACGCTGCAGATCGAGCGGGACGGCAATACCTATACCTTTTACGTCAACGATCGTCTTGCACATACGCTGACCGCCGACGTCCTTGCGGGCGGCGCGATCGGCTGTATCGCGCGCGGTGCGGCCACGTTCGGATTTATTGGCGGTACGGGTGCCGTGGGTGGTCTCGGCGCGGCCGATGAGTATCACAGCATTGGCAGCGAGAGCGGTCTGATCCCCGCAAGCCATTATACGCCGGGCAGCTTTGCAAGCGTTCAAAAAGAGGGCGTGAATGCCGTGGTCGCACCCACGGACAGCGTGCTGAATTACCGCGTGCTGGCGCAGAACGGTGGCGCGTACGATCTTGCCATCCGTTACGCCACCGAGAACGGCGCGGATACCAAGATCGAGATTTACGTGGACGGCGAGATGGCCTGCACGCTGACGCTTGCGGCAAGCGATGCACTCGCTACCGCTATCTGCAGAGAGATTCCCATGAGCCGTGGGCAGCATACCTTGTCTATCAAGGTGACGGGGGGCAGCGCGCAGATCGTGGAATATAAGATGCTGACGCACGAAAGCGTGCCCGAGCACGCGTGGAGCTTTGACGAGCTGAGCGACGGCAACGTGTACAGCGACGGCAACTGGCGCGCCACGGGCAGCATGAGCACCTCTCGCTCGCCCATCTGTGCGAAGCGGTTGTACGGCAACGAGAATTGGGGCGATTATGTCGCACAGGTCAAGGTGACTCCGCAAGTGGGCGTCAACTGCGGACTTTTGGTGCGCGCCACCAATCCGGGCGCACCCAATTTCGTGCATCAGTCTTGCACGATCGAGGATGCCGAGGTCGGCACCGACTGGCTGCAGGGCTATTTCGTGGGTATCTGCGAGGGCGCGGTGGTGCTTGGCAAGCAGAATTATTCTTATACCGAGCTTGCCCGCGCAAGCGGTGATTACGTCGAGGGCAATACCTACGCTTTGCGCGTTGAGTGCCGCGGTGCAAATATCCGCGTGTACGTGGACGGTACGCTCGCCATCGACTATACAGACCCGCAGCCCTTCATGCAAGGCCTGGTCGGTCTGCGCACCCATCAATGCGCCGCTAAATTTGCCGAGCTGCAGATTGAGCCGTTGGAGGAGTGATAGTAAACAGCCAATTGTGCTGATAAATTCGCGGGGAAATCCGCACAAAACAAGGACTGTATTACACGGATACAGTCCTTGTTTATTTATTTTTTTGAATAGTTGCTGCAAGTGCTGGCGAACGCAGTTCGCCCCTACGAGTGCTTTTGTTTTGTTTTTTTATTATAAAATCCTTACACAAATTCCATAGGGGCGAACTGCGTTCGCCAGCACTTGCAGCAACTAATTTATTTGGAGCTGGCCAAAAACAGGGGATTTCTTTGCGTGAAGAAGCCCCTGTTTTTTCGCTAATACCTCAACCCTATCGTTGGCTCGTTTTATGTTACCGGATCACCTCATCCGTATAAATCACGCCCTTGTCGTCGTTGAACACCACGCGCTTGGTGCCGCCCTCGTAGAGCGTGACGCCGCAGCCGACAAAGGAATTGCCGTTCTCGCCGCCGAAGATGGGCTTTGAGCCGATGATGGCAGTGCAGGGCTGGCCTTGGTGGTCAAAATCGCAGCCGGGCGGGCAGATTCTGACCGTGTGGTGATGTCCGTACAAGAGCAGATCGGGCTTCATCTGTGTCACAAGGCGCGTCCATTCGCCGTAAAGCTCCTGCTCAATATCAAAGGGCGGCTTTTGAATGTGCGTAAAGCCGATGTGCGAGACGATCAGGCGGTACTTGACACCGGGCGCATCAAATTCCTTGTCCGCGTTTGCAATGATTTCTTTGAGATACTCGGTCTCGGCCAGTCTGAACTGGTGGAAGCAGACGGTGTGGCCGTATTCGATGCTTGCGTCGTCCTTGTCCTCGCCGCAGTCCATCAAAAGCCCCCAAACGCAGCCTGCACGGAAGGTGTAGTAGGTGCGTCCGTCCTTGATCGGAATATAGTTCGGCATATCCTCTGCGTGAATGCCGCGCGTGTCGTGGTTGCCGCGTGCAAAGGCTACGGGGCATTGCCCCTTTGTGATACCCGATGCGATCTCGCAGATAGCGTTGAAGTTTTTCACGTCACCGCTGTGGTTGGGAATGTCACCGTTGAGGATCAGCAAGTCCAGCTCGTCGCCGAACAGCTGCCCGCAGGCAATCGGCTCGGCCACCAAATCGTGCGCGTCGGATATGTGGTAGAGATTGATCTCTCCGTCCGCCTTGACCGGCTTGAAGGGCAGCGTCAAGGTGCGCTCGTCCTCGGAGGTGGGGTAGTAGGGCTTGCGCTCGATCATTTTGCGGTATACGACCGTGTACTGGCGTGCCTCGTCCAGCACGGACATGGGCAGGATCATGCGGTGCATGTTGGTGTTCGAGCGCAGAATGCCGTTGCAATGGTCGAAATAGGTGTGCTCGCCCACCTTGACCCAAACGATGACCTCGGCGTCAAAGGGGACGAAAATGTGGTATTCGTCGCCCACGGCAAACACGGTGGGATAGGTCAGCATGTATTCGGGGAGATTGGGTGTCGTCATGATAATACCGCCTTTCGTCTGTTAATTTAGCCCATTCTCGGATGTGTTCCGGTTCTTTTCACGCTTTGCAAGCACCGCGCGCAAAACGATCAGCGCAACGATGGGTACAACCACCAGCAAAAGCGGCAGCAGCGCAAAGATCACGTCAATGAATAATTTCATGTTACAGTCCTTTCTGCAAGAAAAGCGTGGGGCAGGGCTCGTGCGCCTTGTAGGCGCGCACGTACTCGCAAAGCCACCTATAGTAAAGATCACCGTGGCCGCCCTCCATGGGCTCGATGTCACGGCTGAATTCCACGTTAAAGTTGTCGGTAAAGAGATCGGTCTCGCTTGCTTTATAATTCCAATGCAGGATAAAGGGCTTGCCGTTGCGCCAGACAAAGCAGTCCTTCCACTTATCTTGCCCGTAATATTTCTCGTAAAACACGGGGAAGGCGGCGGGGGAGTTGGGCCACATGACCACGTAAGGGGTGGAAAGACCCTCGGCACGCATCTCAACAATGGTGTCCAGCAGCGCGATCGAGGAGTATTCCACGTGGCTGTCCCAGAACGGCTTGTTTTTGTGCGTGTTGCCACCCACAAAGGCAAAGTCGGCGATCAGAAAATCCACGCCCGCCTGTTGCAAAAGCGTCAGATTGCGGCGAATGGCGGCCTTGTCGGTCGAGAGGTAATAGCCCTGCGCGGGCTTGCCCCAGTAGTGAAAGGCACCTGCGTCGTTGTGCTGCTCATCTGTATTTCCGAAGCCGTATTGCTCTCTCTAACCGTACTTTTCGGTCATCTCGGTGACATTGGGCATATTGGGACAGGCTCCTCGCCGCTGCCAAGCGCTGCGTTGAACCACATGGTGTAGCAAACGCGCACAAGGTTGCATCGGTTGGTGATATCAAGACCGTAGCTCGTGCCGAACCTCCTTGACTGAGTTGATTTCCGTTTACATTATATCATAAATAGAACCCGTTTTCAATACGGTCGGAAGAAAAAAGAAAGCGCCGATCGGGCTGTTTTATCAATATTACAATCTCACGATCACGCGATCTCCGCCGCCCTCGGTGGCCTCGACCAAATTCCACTCGGGGTGCTTTCTGCGGTATTTGTGTACGGTCTTGATCAAGCGCACGGTCTGCTTGCGTGAGAGCTTGACGCCCTCCCGGCGCAGCTTTCTGCGGATAAAGCCCGCGGTCAGGCGGTTGATTGCAAGGCGGGTCGGAAACATAAATACCGTTTTGCTATTGACGGTTACCTTCATAGCCCTTACTCCACGAAAATGCGCAGCGTTTCGCCGTCTGCACTTTCCATCTCGACCAGGTTGCCGATCGCGCCCTGCTTGACCAGCTCAAAAATTTTGGCAAAATCAATGCTCTTGAGCGTGTCGTGGTTGGAGGTCACAGAGAGCGGGATGCCGCTTTCAATGGCAACCTCTAAAAGGGCAAGCGGCAGATTGACGCGTACGTGGTCGCCTTCATTGGATTCGATGGCGATGCGCAGCATCCTGTCTCCGATATCCTTGCGCTCGGTCTCTGGCAGCATGCGCACGGCAGGGGCGGATTCCTGCTTGCCCGAAAGCAGCTCATCCACGCTGACGTCCAAAAGCTTTGCCAGTTGCGGGAGCAGGGAAATGTCGGGGCAGGTCTGGTCGGTTTCCCATTTGCTTACCGCCTGCGGGCTGATGCCCAGCTTTTCTGCAAGCTCATCCTGCTTGAGTCCTTTTTCACGGCGCAAAGCACCGATTCTTTTGCCTAAAGTTTGATTCATAAGTAAAACTCCTCTCATGTGATGAGCCCATTATAGCATTGAGAATGATAAAAATGAATATAACAAGGGTTGATTGGGGGCAAAATCAAACAACCAAATTGCGTTTTTTCGCTCAACCGACGGTTGTTTGAGAAAATTATAGCAGATTTTGCACGGAATGTCAAACCGCTCCTGCGTTTTAGGGGCTGAAAAACCGCCGGAAAAAACAAATTTCCAAAAAAATAAAAGATTTTTTAAAAAAAGGCTTGCAAAATGAGAAATGATGTGTTATAATACACCTCGTGCATAGGGGTATAGCTCAGTTGGTAGAGTACTGG
>CAZCRV010000147.1:2903-5500 GCA_964501175.1 uncultured Clostridium sp. | reverse complement strand
CTCTGCTTACCGATGGGCATATTTGAGAACCTCCTCTGTGAGTTTGATGTATTCGCCTGCCGCGCGGCTGGACTTCTTGTAAGCGCACACGGGCTTGGAGTTATCCTGCGCCCATTCTACCGTGCTGTCTACGCGGATGTAGTTTTCAAACAGTCTGACGTTGTCAAGCTCGGAAAGCGTTTCCATGGTCTGACGGAAGTAGTTTTTGCGTTCGCTTGCCTTGGTGACCGCGATACCGAGCAGCTCCAGCTTGGGTGCGATCTGCTTGACCTGCTCGTAAAATTCAAACATATTTGCAAGGCCAAACAAGCCCCAGGGAGATGCCTCGACCGGCACGATCAGATAATCCGACGCGCACATGATGTTCATGACCCAGCAGCCCAGGGTGGGGGGGGAGTCGATCAGAATATAGTCATATTTGTTGAGCGCCATGATCTTGCTAAGGCCTTGGCGCAAAATGAACTCGCGCTGCCACTTGGTGAACAGCTCAAACTCAATGCTGCTCATGAGCGTGGAGGAGGGCACGATGTCAAGATTTTCGTACTCGGTGGGCACGATGAAATCATACAGATCCTTTTGCTCGCGGATGGCGGTGTAGAGATTCTTGCCGTTCTTGGCGTATTCCCGCGCCTGCTCCTCGTCAAAGAACGAAAGAGTCAGGTTCATCTGCATGTCGCCGTCGATCAAAAGCACTTTCTTGCCCATGGCGGACATGGCGTAGCCCACGTTGGAGCAGGTGGTGGATTTTCCGCTTCCGCCCTTGTTATTGGCAAAGCAAATTACCTTGGTCATGCTCATTTTTCTATATTCCTTTCGGTTGGTTATACAGGTCTTGCGTCGGGGGCGTCGGAGGGCTCACGCAGATACTCAATGATCTCGGTCAGTCCTTGCCCCGTGTACGAGCTGAGCTCAAAAATTTTGGTGCAGCCGCAAAGCGTCAGCCAGCGGCGAACCTGCTCCACGTTTGCGTCCGGCTTGTCCACGCCCGAGATAATGCCGACCACCTCACGGTTGACCATGCAGGTAATGGCGGGCGGAAAGACGCAAAACGGCTCGCTGGCACTAATGACAATACCGACGATGTCTGCCTCGTAAGCGTAGAGTGCGAGAGCCGCGCCCAATTGCTTGACTTCGGTATACTCGCCGGGTGTGTCAATAATGGTGTCAAAATAATTGATATACTGTGTCTTGCAGTAGTGCAGCTGCTCACCCTTGAGCGCTTGCGTCAGGGTGGTTTTACCTGCCGCCACTCTGCCGACCAAGATCAGCTTTTTCATGATCAGGTCTTGGTCACGTCGCAGACTGCAAAGTGTAGCTTATCGCGGAAGTAATCGGCGATTGCGCCCCAGGCCGACTCTACCTCGGAAACTCTGCCCGTAATGATCAGCGTGCCCGAGAAACGGTCCACAAAGCCGAGATCCACGTTTGCGTTTTTGAGTGCGATATCTGCGGTGATGACAGCGGTCTCTGCCGGGCTGACGGTCAGCACGCCGATAGCGGCGTGGGTGTAGTCAAGCTTGGGGTCAAGACCCATTTTCTGATATAGAATGGGATCGGGATTTGCGATGATGTGCAAAATGGTGATCTGTCGTCCGGGAACCAACTCCTGGACAATACGCATTTTGTCCTTCATCTCCAGATCCTTTGGAAGATTGTTCATAGTTACCTCCAATGAGAAGTTTAGAAATCCGCCCGTGCTGTTTACGGCAAACATGGGTTGGGCCCCATGTTTAGGAAGGATTTATGCGTGAAACAGCAACCTCGGGTTTGAGATGGCTGGTGCTTTCACGCTTACCCGCCAATCTGTACGTGCAGGTCGCAGACGCTCTTGGCGGCCTCGACCAGCGACTCCATCGTCCCTCTTTCGGGAGGGAGAATGTCGGGCAGGGTGTAATCTCTGCCGATGCCTGTGTATTTATCTGTGCCCAGGCGGTGGTAGGGGAGAAGGTGGATCTCCTTAACGCCGGGCAGCGTGCTTGCAAATTTCGCGATCTCGCGGATCTCCGCGACAGTTGCGTTAAAGGTGGGAACGGTGGGAACGCGCACGGTCATGCTGTTTGCGTTTTCGGCGATCCACTTGGCGTTCTCGAGGATCAGCTCGTTGGGTCTGCCGGTAAACGCCTCGTGCTTTGCGCTGTCCATGTGCTTGATGTCCATGAGCACGTAATCCACGTGCGGGATGATTCTCTCAATGATCTCACGCTTGGCAAAGCCCGTGGTCTCGATCGCGGTGGTAAAGCCGTAATCGTGGCAGGCGCGCAGCAGCGCCTCGGTAAATTCGGGTTGCGCAAGGCACTCACCGCCCGATAGCGTAATACCGCCGCCCGAGCGCTGAAAATACATACGATCCTTGGCCAATTCCTCCATCAGCTCGCGTACCGAAATGTCGTAGCCGACCGTCTTTTCCTTGCCGCCCTGTACCATTTGCTGAATTATGAATTCCTGCGATTCGGGGTTGCAGCACCACTTGCAGCGCAAGAAGCAGCCCTTTAAGAATACGATAGTGCGAATTCCGGGTCCGTCATGGACGGAATAACGCTGTATATCAAAGATACGACCGACTCTGTCGTAATACTGTTCCATAACAGATCCTTTCG
>CAZCRV010000147.1:0-2893 GCA_964501175.1 uncultured Clostridium sp. | reverse complement strand
CCTCCCCTACAAACGAATCTATGAGAATTTCTATGTAGGGGAGGCGTTTCGCCTCCCGACAAAACATGAAAACGGACGCCTTACCAGCCCTGCTCGGTTCTGTTGATGATATCATCCTGCAGCGAGCGGGAGAGCGTGGTGAAGAGTGCGCTGTAGCCCGCTACGCGGACAACCAGCGTCTTGTAGTTTTCGGGATGTGCCTGTGCGTCCAGCAGCGTGTCCTTGGAGACCACGTTGTACTGTACGTGCATGCCCTTCTGATCAAAGAAGGTGCGCAGGTAAGCAACGAATTTTTCAAGTCCGCCCATGCCCGCAAGTGCGGAGGGATGGAACTTCTGGTTAAACAGCGTGCCGTTGGAGGCTGCTGCGTGGTTCAGTCTGGATACCGAGTTGGCAGTTGCGGTAGGTCCAAGCGTGTCTCTGCCGGACGCAGGGCCGACACCGTCCGCGATGGGGGTGTTGGAGAGTCTGCCGTCGGGGGTTGCACCGGTCTGGTAGCCCAGCGGTACGTTTGCAGATACGGGATACAGACCTGCCTGGAAAATGCCGCCGCGGCAGTTGGTGTACTGCGGAAGAATATCGGTATAGGTCTCGCCAACCTCGCGTGCGAAGGTGTCAACGTCCTCAAGGTCGTTGCCGTACTTGGGCAGGTTGGTGATCATCTCGCGGATCTGCTGATATCTCTTCTTCTTATCCTCAGGGATAAAGGAAGCGGTAATGAAGCTTTGATAAATTTCGGAAATCTGTGCATTGGTGACGTTAACGCCTGCCAGCACCAGCTGCTTGACCGTCTCCACGGTCAGCTCCTCGGCCTTCTTGGGGATAAAGCCTTCGCCGAAGTTGTTCTCGATGGCTTCCTTATATTCAGCCATGGAGACTTGCTTGGTGTCGTATACCAGCGTCTTGACAGCCAGCAGACCGTCGGTATTGTTGGCAATACCAAAGCCCTGAGGACCGGTGAAGTTAAATCTTGCGCCACCCTCCTGGTTGGACTTGCCGCGTGCCATACAGTCGTCGATCAAAGATGCCTGGAAGGGCAGGGGGCAACGAACGCTGTGCGCGTAGTCAACCGCGTTGTCGGCCTGCACCATCATCTTGACAAAGAATTCCTGCTGGGTTTTGTAAGCCTGGAAGAAGTCCTCAAAGCGGCTCATCTTGCAGACGTCGCCCGTCTTGGGGCCGATCTGCTCGCCCTTGTCCATACCGTTCGAGAATACCATCTCCATAGGACGGCACATGTTAAAGAATGCAGCGTCGTGCCATCCGTCGGTCGCGTGAGGCACGGAGGGCTCAACGCAGCCGATGATGCAATAGCGGCGAGCATCCTTGAGAGAGATGCCGCGATCCATCATGGAGGGGATAATGACCTCGTCGTTATAGAAGGCGGGCACGCCCATACCCTCGCGGGTGACGGCGGCAGCCTTGATCAGCAGATCGTGGGGGGATTTGTTCCATACGCGGATGGAAAGGGAAGGCTGGGGCAGGCGCACGTGGCACTGTGCCTCCATGCACATGTAGGAGAGCTCGTTGGTGACGTCATAGCCGTTCTCATCCTGACCGCCCACGATCAGGTTCTGGAACATGCCGTAGCCCGCAAAGCCTTCAGCGGACGCTGCGTCGCGCACCTTGTTGAGGTCATTGAGCTTGACCCAGATGCAGTCCAGCAGCTCCTGTGCGGATTCCAGAGTTTCAATACCCTTGTCAAGGTCGTGCTTGAACCAGGGGTACATGTAACGGTCAAAGGTACCGGGAGAGATCGAGTGGCCGCTGGATTCCAGCTGCATGATCTGCTGCACGAACCAGAAGGACTGGCAAGCCTCGTAAAAGCTTCTTGCGGGCTTTCCCGGAACCTGCGAGCAAGCCTCGGCAATGCGAAGCAGCTCCTGCTTACGGATACCGGTGGTCTCTGCAGCCATGTTGTAAGCCAGCTCTGCATATCTGTGGCCGTATGCGGTCACAGCGTGTGCACTCTCGATCACAGCCTCAAGGAAATGCTTGCGGGACAGATAATCGCCCTGACCCATGTCAAGCTTTGCCATTTCCTGCTCAGCCTGGCCTGCAATGCCCTCCATACCGATGTTGATGACCTTTTCGTAGTCCACGTTGACGTGGCCGATGCCGTTGTAGAAATAGTTACCGACCGTGAAAACGCCGTGGTTTAAGAAGATATCCAGGCAGTCGGGGTCCATGTTGGCGGCAGCCAGGTCGCTGACCGTCTTACCATACCAGTAAGGATGTACCTTTTCCAGTCTTGCTACGGTCTCGGGAGAGATGTAGAAGGGGTCTGCCTCACGGGTTGCGACAGTCTCGTACTCGGGGCGCAGCCACTCGAAGGAATATTCGGGATAGGTCTGGCATCCGCGGGGGGAGACCGAGTTTGCACCAACGATCAGCTCGTCGGGACGGATGACGATCGGGATGTTTTCCAGAATGTGACGCAGAGCGGCACTTCTTCTCTTGATAATGGGGAGATTTTCGGTTTTCTGATAGCTCTCTGTCACCAGCTCTGCGCGGTAAGGCTCAATCTCGGGGAGCTTTGCATACAGATGCTCGACAAGGCGGGGGATACGATCGCTTTTGGCGATCTGAAATTTGATTTCTGCCATAATACGTCGTCTCTTTCTTTAGATTTGGTCCCAAAGCTCCTTGTGGGGAGCGGCAATGACTGCGGTGTAAGCCAGCATGCTCTGATCCTTTGCATGTCTTGCGCCTGCTTCAACGGCAGCGGTCACGTCGCCAACGTCACCAACGATCAGCACGATGCCCTTACCGCCCATACCGCGGGAGGTGCGCAGCTCGTAGATCTCAACCTTGGCGGTCTTGACGGCAATATCGGCTGCCTTGATGGCACTTGCGGCAGAGAAGGTCTCGATGACGCCAAGGCTGCCCGACT